>JAEZJR010000065.1 GCA_023415725.1 Acidobacteriota bacterium | reverse complement strand
CTGCGCGCAAGTTTGTAAAAATCTTGTAAAATATGGCAAACCGAGGCTCTCGACGGGAAACCGTCGGGAGCTTTTCGACGTAGTTTTAAACAACTCTGAAAGGGGTTTCGGTCATCCAAGACTGACGAGACATAATCCAATTCATACAGGGAAGAATAAAGCCATGGCTAATAAAGCGGTTTACCAGTTGTCAGCGAGACAGATCCTGATGTTGGCGTTCGCAGCGGCGGTTATCGCCGTGGGAGCGACCGCGTTACTTTTTTCGGTCAAAGATAGCTGGGGGCTGGCGGGGCCGGCCTCGGTCACGTTTGCAGAGGCGACCCCGGAGGGCATCTCAGACCCGGCAACCGTTACCGACGAGCAGAACAGTATCGAAGTTTACCGGTCGGTTTCGCCCGGCGTCGCGTTCATCAACACGACATCGATCAGGCAGGATTTCTGGGGCGGTGCCCAGGAGGGTAAAGGTAACGGTTCCGGTTCGGTGATCGACAGCCAGGGCCACATCCTCACGAACTACCACGTGGTCGAGGGAGCGACGAAAATGACCGTCAGCTTTGGCGGCGATAAGGTCTACCCGGCGACCTACGTCGGCGGCGACCCGGACACGGACCTCGCTGTGATCAAGGTCGATGCCCCGGCGTCGGCTCTAACGGTCGTGCCGTTCGGTGATTCGGACAAACTCGTGGTCGGGCAGAAGGTGCTCGCGATCGGTAACCCGTTCGGGCTCGACCGCACGCTGACGACGGGCGTGATCTCGGGGCTTCAAAGGCCGATCCGGGCCCGCAATAACCGGCCGATCGACGCTGCTATCCAGACGGACGCCTCGATCAACCCCGGAAACTCGGGAGGACCGCTGCTCGACAAATTCGGCAAGATGATCGGAATCAACTCACAGATCCTCTCGCCCGCGGGGGGTTCGGTCGGCGTCGGGTTCGCGATCCCCGCGAATACTGCACGACGCGTGGTGCCGCAGCTTTTACAGTACGGCGAGGTCAGGAGACCGAAGCTCGGAGCGACGCTCCCGAGCGTGGCCGATCTACGCGGCCAGGGTTACAGACTTCCGGTCGAGAGCGGCCTGCTCGTTTACAACGTAGCCCCTGGAACGCCGGCGGCATCCGCTGGCCTTCGCGGACTTGGCAGTGACGGGACGATCAACGACATAATCATCTCGGCCGATGGCCAGCCGATGAAGGACCTGGACGACCTTTACCGCCTGCTGGACAAGAAGCAGTTCGGCGAAACGGTCAACCTCGAGGTCTACAGGAACGGCCAAACGCAAACCGTTCCGGTCAAGCTGACACCGATCGCCAGTTCGAACACTCGTTCGCGGCGTCCGGCTGAGGAGTAATTGCTCACTATCGATAAACAAAAGGCCAGGTAATTTTACCCGGCCTTTTTTATTGAGATAATTGAACCGTGATCGAGCTGGATAATTTTTACAATGACGGGTTCGGGTGGGTTTGCAGGCATTGCGAGCGGGATCTGAAAGCGGCGGAAGATGCCGAGCACGCGAGATATTTTCGCGAGGGCGAGGCGGAGGCCAAGCAGCCTAAACTGGCTAACCCTGCCCTCGCGAAATGGCTCGATCCTGCGCGGACGACGCTGACGTGTCCGCGGTGCGGCGTGACGGAACCGGCAGAGAAATTTTGAGAAGGTTCGCGAGGTACGTGAGATAAAAACGAGACGCAATTGAGACCGAATGAGACGCAAGTGAGACCGAAAGGGATACGCAAGATGCACAAGTGAGACGCGCGTGACGGACAAATGAGACGTGAATGAGACGCGTTAGAAACGTGAGGTCCGGTTCCTGGTTTCCTCGATGACGGCGCCGATCACGACAAGAGGCGGACCTGAAAGCCACCCGCAGATCCTCCCCCAATCAACGCTTGTAGAAAACCCCCAATAAGTAACTCAATAACCGCTTCGTGTCCTTCGTGAAGGTCTTTGTGATCTTTGTGTTAGGAGCAAATTAGAAAGGTTGATTTTCGCGTTAGCTTTTCAACACAGAGGGCACAGAGGGAAGACACGGAGGGCCACGGAGGATCCCTATTAACGATTCACAGATGGGTGAAATTTTATGCTTGCAACATCGTATTGCCTATGATACTCTCGTTCCCCGTGGAGGTATGGATGTTTTATGAGAGTAAATTGGAAGCAGGTGCCGAGGGGCGATGTGTTCGGGCAGTGGGCGCGGTTTTATGTGACGATGAACCGGCGGGGCTACATCGTGTTCAGCCGGAAGACGTATGAGCGCCTGGGCGAACCGAGGGCGTTCCATCTGTTGTTCGACGCGGTCAACAACCGGATCGGGCTGAAACCGGTGGAATTGGGAATTAGCAATGCTTATCCGGTGGCGAAATACGGGAAGCATGGTGGGCGTCTTGTGAGGGCATGGAGGCTGATGGAGGAGTGCGGCATCGACCTGCCCGGCACGATCCAGTTCGAGAGTGCTGAGGTAGACCAGGACGGGGTTCTGGTGCTCGACCTGCGCACGGCGAAAGTGTCATCGCGGAGCCTCGCGCAACGGCCGAAGCCGCCCGTAGAGATGAATAATTCTAATTAGCCCTGCGGGCTATTTACTTTGCGAGCCGGCACATATATATGGCCTTTCCATCATGCGCCATTCCTCCGCGGAGGACCGGAGCGCCAAACAAGTCGAAAGAAAGTTAATTTATTTAGCTTCCAGAGATTCAGGTTTTCACGACTTCCCGCCGCCCCTGGTTCAACAGCTGTTTACGAGGAATACAACAATTGCCAATACTTACGCGCTTTCACGTGCTGCCAACAGAAGTTGTCGCAATTTAGAGGAGCGATATTTGATGTGCCCGTCAAACCGGCGAAGAAGGTTTATTGACCTATCTATTTTTTTTTTATTACACTTCCTTCGCTTTTGGCTTGTAAGGATTTGAAAGCTATGAAATGAAAGGAGGAAGATTATGAGAATGGACGGCCTTCGATCTCTGCTACTCTCAGTATTAGCGGGATCATTTCTTGCTGCAACCTTAGCCTTTTCGCTCTCGAAGACAGCGAGAGTAGAGGCAGAAGATTGGTGCGACCCACCTGCCGGATGCGCGTTCGGCGGATGTGTGAGCAAAACAATAAATGGACAGGTAGTCAAACAGTGCAAGTTTTTCAAGACCGTTAACGAGGCGGTCTGCACCGCCACTCCTACATGCGGTACCGCTCCAGGTGGAGGAGGCGACTTACCGGTCGATCCGCCGGAAAATTGATTCTTCGGAAAAATGTGGGCGGATATCAAACGTCCGCCCACAAATAAATGCGAGCGTCAATATGCAATTCAAGTCGATATTCTTGGGGATTTCTATTGCACTCATTTTTGCGTTTCATGCTCCAGCCCAGGAAATAACAGTTCAGCGTTATTCAATACTAAAGACTCAAGCATTGGAGTCGACGGATCGAATCTTGTCGGACACGGGTAAACTCAACGAGACAGAAAGGGCGTTGACACTAGCTTATCTCGGTGAGCGCTGGCTGAAAGAGGATCCAGATAGGGCTTCTGTATGGTTTGAGAGATCGGTGGACTCACTTTTCTTTTCGACGCCAAAAACAAAGGACGAACGAACCAACTTCGTCTTAGCTGTGAATGAGATACTGAAAATACTTTGGGGCCGAAATGCGAAACAGTTTGCAAGGCTGGAGAGTGTACTAAAAAGCACTGATCTGGACATTGCAGATTCAGACCGAGTTTCAGACGTCTTGGTAGACTTAGCGATAGAGGCCGCGAAAAAGGAACCCTCAATGGCGGAACGGCTAACACTGACAGCTCTACGCATTGGACATCCCGCAAAATACTACAGGGTTGTATGGGAATTTCGCAGGAACAAGAATCCAAGGGCTGCAGACCAGCTTGTTGAGGTGGCCTTACTAAAGGCAAAGACATCGGGGAACCACAGTATTATACAAGGACTCATAATGGCGACCTTGCCTGAGGCGAATCTAAGTATGGTTCCCCCCGAATTAGATTCACCCCGACCCGTGAAACTCAAGGTCCTGGAGTTTCTGGCCAGTCAAATCATTCGCTCGAGAAACTCTCTGCTTGCGGGACTACTGCCTTCGTGCCAAAACGAGGCTTTACTTATTAAACCCACGGAAGCTGTCCTGTCAAATTTGTTGCCAGAGCGTGCTCAGATCGTGTCAATCTCCATATCGGATTGCTTAAGGGAGAGCAGCGCCAGTGTCCTCGGCTCAGATGAGAGCTCTATAACGGGAAAATCCGTTGAGGAACTACGTGAATTGGCAGAGAAATATCGATCTGACGCTGTACTTCGCCTCGCTTATTTAACACGTGCCGCCGTCTTGGCGTCACAAATTTCTGACCACCAAACCGTGATCGACATAGTCGATAAACTAAGCGAAGAAGACCGGCTGAGCGATGCAGAATTTTGGGAACAAATGCGCTACGAGTCTGCAGGGCGGCTTGCATTTGAAAAGTCCTCTAAAAAAGAATTCGCCATCGCCTTAAAGGTGCTTGAAGACACGCCCGACGACCTACGGCCTTATGCGCGGACCATATTTCTACTTCAAGGTCTCCGGAAAATGCGCCAAAAAGAGGTCGAACTTGAAGTATTTCGATCGGCTCGAAAGGAATTTGCTAAATCAGGGAAGCCGTTCGAAGCCAAATTGGGCTTCTGGCTTCAACTCGTCAAGATCGGGGATGAACTTCAGGCGCACCTTGAAGCCGCTGAAATATATAGTGAAATTGTTTTGGCCCATAATAACGAAAGTGATGATAAGTCTACGCCGAACTTTCCGACAAGTGCGCTAACCGCAACCTTCACAGCAAAATTGTTGGACCGACAGCTTCAGACAATTCAAACAGCTAATGACAGATTGGACGCTGCAAGGTCAAGAATAAACGCCAATCTTGCCATCTTAACAGTACAACTCGAGGCGTTAGAGCAGTTAAAGCGCGGCATTCGAGATAAGAAGTTGATGCAGAATGAGGTGTCATGAAATTCAGGTCTAAGAATTTTGCATCCTTCGCTATTGCATTCGTTTTTACTGCAGTAGGATTCGGGGCCTATTCGAATTTCTCTTCTCAACAACATTCCGAGAATCAATTCCTTCGTATGGGGTTTGATTTTCAGCAACTTGAGATTCAGATAGCAGACGAATCCGCAGTACGCAACGACGTCACAATTCCACTCTCGAGCCTCATGGATGAGGAGGGAGTATCGCTAACTCCCGGTGACCGACGGCTTTATTTATTGGTGATCGTCGATCCGAGTTGCCGGGCCTGTAGGTTGTCTGTCGATCTTTTTGGAGAAGTTCGGGCTGCTGCCGCGGAGGTCGGAATTCACTACTTGCCGCTTTTTCTTAGCGACCGCGACAATATAAGGACCGACTTCTCCAAACAGATAGGATTTGAAAAGTCACTAATGTGGAATTTTGATGCGCCACTCCCTGCAAACTTAGCTGAAGCTGTAACCCCGACGCACATTTTATTGGATTCAGAAGGCAGAGTGCTGTTATCGTGGCCGGGATCTAATCAGGATGCCCATGTCCGGCGATCAATGGGGCAACAAATAGCTGCGGATATTCGCGTCGCTGCGAGAATCGCAAGGATAATCAATTTACCATAGCGCTTTTACGTCGTAATTGTGATTTCGAAGAAATATTCGAATTCTGCCTATTGCAATTTTGTGCATTCACTTGAAGCCGAGCAACTCATCGGCGGAGTGTTAAGTGCATCTTATTCCCCCGATTTAAACAAAAGCTTATCTGAAATACTCGCATCAAGAGTTAACGTCAGTAGAGATGAAAAAATCTAATCTTTTAGCTCAACCATTTACTTGGCGGTTGTGAAACTGTATCGTCTCTCTTACGCTGCTCGCGTAATTTCCTTACAATCGGTTCTCTGCAATGAAGAAGCTCCCTGTTTTACCGGATGTTTTGTATCGCCGTTTGGCCGGGTCGTCGGCTGCCGGCGGCACGCACGACGTGATCGCTCCCAATTTCGATTCCAGCGAGAAGGTGTTCGGGAAAAGGCTCGGCCTGATCTCCCGGATCATCGGCTGCTCGCACAAAAACCTCAGCCGCCCGTTCGTGGAGGAGGGGATCGGCTACAAGACCTGCCTGAACTGCGGGGCCCGCAGCCCGTTCGATTCCAAGACTTTCACAACGAACGGAAAGTTTTACTCCGCTCCGGTGAAGAGAGTCTGACTGGAGCCGTGGGCGGCCCGCCCACGAGGCCGCCTAAACGGCCTCAGCTCTATCGTCACCGAAATATTCGTTCCAAACGAGACCTATTGTTGCCGGGCCATCTTCGCCCTTTGGGCCCACGACGGCGGGACGCCCACGGCTCCAGTCGTTTATTCGAAGTTGGTGATGAGGACGACGTCGAAGTTGATTGTGCCGCGGGCGGCGGCGAGGCGGCCGTCGCGGGACCAATCGAACCAGAAGATGAAGCTGTCGTCGAAGTTGGTCATCGGATGCGGAGGGCCGCCGGAGATCGGTTGGCGCCAGATGTTGGAGACGCCGTCGCGGTCATCGATGTAGGCGATGGACTTGCCGTCGGGCGACCATTTGAGGATGACCTGGCTGTCCTGCCGGATGGCGGTCTTCGGCAGCGTCGGCAGGAGTGTTTGCTCCCCGGTGTAGATGTTGTATATCGCCTGCCGGAGCTGTTCCGGCTGCGACTGGTCATCCCAGTAACTCAACGCGACTCGGTTTCCGTCGTGCGAGATCGCGGGCATGTACGAGTAACGGAGGAGATTCAGGCGCTCCTGGCCGGTACCGTCGAGGTTCATTTTCCAGATCCCCTTATCATTAGAGGATTGGAAAACAACGATCGGCTCGGTGGGTGATGCGTTCGGCCCCCATTCGCCAGGGCCGTTGGTGACCTGCGCCTGGTTCCCGCCGTCCAGGTCCATCCGGTAAATATGCGGGACACCCGTTCGGAGGCTCACGTAGAGAACGGTCCGGCCGTCGTGGGCCACCGTGGGCCAAGCGTCGACGCCCGGGTCCGTGGTCAGGCGCTTCCGTCCGGAACCATCCGAGTTCATGATCCAAACATCGTCGTTCCCGCTTTCCTGCGAGACGTAAAGGATCCGTCCGTCCGGCACGAATGTTAGATAGCGTCCCTCGTACCGGCCGCTGGTCAGCGGCTTCCAGTCGGAAGCGGGCGTTTCACCGCCGATATATATGTTCGACTGAAAATCCCCCTGCGTCGCGACCAGCGATCGGCTGTCGGCGGTAAGCGAGATGCCAAGGTAGCCGTTGACGTCGTTGGAGAGCCGGCGTGCCTCGCCGGTGGCGGTATTTATCCGCCAGAGTTGGTTCGGCACCTGAAGCTGATCCGACGCTGACGCGATGATGTCCCGGCCGTTGCTGTGCCATGCGATCGAGCCGACGTTGAGGAACTGGCGGTCTGAAAGGAATTTTACCTCTCCCCCCTCCGCGGGGACGCCCGCCAGACGGACGAAGGTCTGACCGCGTTCGCCCACGCCGCCCAAGGCGAGGGCGATCGTTTTGCCGTCGGGCGACCATGTAGCACCGCCGAACCAACCCTGCGGGTCTTCCTTCCCCCGAACCGCGACAGCCCGTTCGCCGGAGCCGTCCGTTTTCGCGGCCATCAGGCGCGATTCCCCTGCCTTGGCGTCGCTCCGGACGAAAGCGATCTCGCTGCTGTCGGGCGAAACGGACATAGAGGGCATCACGTCGTTGACGACACGGGTCGCAGGTCCGCCCAGCACGGGGATCTTGTAGATCTCGCCGACGTGCTGCTTGTCCCAGACGTTGTAGAAGACGTAGTTGCCGTCGCCGGTGAAGGCGAGCCCCTGGTAGAACACGTCAGCCGGCTCGACGATGCGGACGTTGCTCCCCGAGGCGACCTGCTTCACCCAAAGCGACTGCTTCGCCCCTTCAAGCTGAACGTAGACGACGTATTTGCTGTCGCGGCTTATCGCGGCGTCGAGGGCTTTGCCGGTGTTGGTGAACCGGGTGACGTTGAAGTTCGCCGCGCCGGGTTCGCTCATCGATGCCGGGCGCAAGGAAAAATATAAAGCGACGGCTGTAAAGAGAACGGCGGCGAGGATGCCGGCCGCGATCGCCCAAGGCATCATGTTCCGCTGCGGGGCCGGATCGGGGTCGGTGACGTGAATGGCCGATACGCTCGTGTCGTGGATCTCCGCGGTCTCTTCCCTGTTGGGTTCGCCCGAGTGTAATTCGACCGGTTCGAACGTTTCGCGAACGGGGGCGACGAAGCGGTAACCCTGCTTCGGAATGGTCTGGATGAATTGGTGCTCGCCCGGCTGCTCGCCTAAAGTTTTCCGCAAAACGGAAATGTTCCGGGCGAGGCTTCCCTCTTCGACGAACGTGTCGGGCCAGATCTCGCTGAGCAATTCCTCCTTGGTGACGACGCGGCCGCGGTTCTCGACCAGCATGGCGAGCATCTCGAACGCCTTGTGGGTGAGGGGCACCGACTCGCCGTTCTTTTGGAGAAGACGGCGCGTGGCATCGAGCCGGAACTCGCCGAACTCGTAGATCTGCCTTGAGGCCACCTCGAACATAAGAGGAAAGGATACTATTTGATTCCCAAATTATATACGCCGTTGGCGTTTTCCACAGGAAAATACTTCTAACGAACTGAAAGCCCTATATGTTCAAAACGCGTGAAAATGGGCACAAAACCGTCATGTAAGAGTTTGTAAGAACTTTTCAGGGCCTCTTTCCGGGTTTGAAAGGACATAGGAGGGGGCGGATGGGTAATCTCCGAAACGTGGCAAGGAGTTCACGAATTTTTATTTTAGGAGATCCATCATAATGACCATGAAATCTTTCGTAATCGTCGCGGCACTCGCATTCGTTTTCGGCATCGGTACGTTGACCGCCTCGGCCCAGAGCCAGGTATTGAAAGCAGACATCCCGTTCGAATTCACCGTCGGCAAGGCGACCCTGCCCGCAGGTGAATATACGATCAAACTTCCCGAGACCGGCGGGGCCCGGGTCGTTACCTTCAAGAAAGACGACGGCGAGGCTCACGCCGTCGTACTGACGAACCCGGTCAACTCCATTGGGGCCGAGATCGCAAGCGGGCTCGTTTTCGTAAAGGTTGGCGACCAGCATTACCTCTACCAGGTTCACACCGGGGGCCGCGAAACGGGGCTGGAAGTGATCAAATCCAAGCGGATCGCCGGAACGGAACTCGCCCGCAAGACCGTGGAACTCAAGATGGCGAAGAGCGAATAGCCTTATTGCACCCTTCTCTTTACGAGTAGTTCCGTGCGATCGGCGGCATGAATTTCTTCTTCATCTTATTCCGTTCATTTCATCTTGTTCTGTGTTCAAAAGTCGTTAACCACAGAAAAAGACGAACAAGACGGAAGAAGATGAAGAAGAGAAAGCCGCAATGAGCACGGAACTTTTGCGCCTTTGGAATGTGCTAGTCTGTTATTAAATGGAATTCGAACGCGAACTCGAGCTTGCGAAGGACCTGGCGCGCAGGGCGGGGCTGGAGATATTGGAGTATTACGCCCGCGAGATAATCGCGGAGGAAAAGCTGGGCGTTGACCCTTTTTACGAGCCGGTGACCGCGGCGGACCGGGCCGCGAGCCAGCTGATCGTGAAAGGGATCGAAGCCGTCTTTCCGGACGATGCGATCCTCTCGGAGGAGGAGCATGATCATTCCGAACATCGCCTGGGCAAGCAGCGAGTGTGGGTGATCGACCCGATAGACGGGACTGCCGGTTTCATCAAAAAGGATGGGGATTTCGCAGTGCAGATCGGGTTCGCGGTGGACGGGCAGGCGGCGGTCGGCGTGGTGCTGCTTCCCTATCATGATGTGATGTACTTTGCTTCGAAGGGCGCCGGAGCGTGGCGGGAAACAGGCGGAAAAGCCGAGCGGATGGAGGTCTCGGGGGAGACGGATTTTACGCGGATGGCGATGGCCGTTTCGCGGAACCACCGCAGCCCGAAGATAAAGGCCGTGAAACGCGAATTTCGCCCGAAGAAGGAACTGCAGCGCGGATCGGTCGGGCTGAAGGTCGGGCTGATCGCCGAAAGGCAGGCGGACTTCTATATTCATCTCTCGCCGCGGACCAAGCTTTGGGATACCTGTGCCCCGCAGGTGATCCTGGAGGAAGCAGGCGGGCGGCTGACGGACCTGTTCGGGGAGGAATTCCGCTACGACATTGAGGACGTGCAGAACCACGGCGGGATCGTCGCGACGAACGGTAAGGTGCACGACGAGACGATACAGCGACTCAAACCGCTGCTTCGGGAATTCGGCAGGCTGCGTTACCGGCCTAAGGTGAATGCGGGACGGCAACCCTAATTTTCGAAAATGAACTTCGATCGCGCTGTGCTCTTCAGTTTGCTGATGTTGTGCCTGGCTTCGGTGTGCTTGCCGCAGCAGAAACTGCCGCCTGCCCACATCGAGGCCATCTATTTTTACGGGCACGGCGATCGGGATGTGGCGAAGCTGAAAGAATCACTGCCGATAAGTGTCGGGGACAAATTCGACTCGCCGATCCCGCTGATAGAGACCCGGCCGAAGGTCGAGGAAGCGGTGCGGAAGGTGACGGGGCTTCCGGTAACGGACGTCTCGTACGTGTCGCCGGGTGGGGAGAAATGGCTCGTTTACATCGGAGTGGCGGGGCCGTCGGTGAAGACGTTCACGTACAACGTGGTCCCGACGGGAAATGTCAGGCTTCCGGTAGAGGCGATGCGGATCTACCGCGAGGCGAACCAGGCGTTCATAAACGCGATGATGGCCGGGCATGCGGGGGAGGACGATTCGCGGGGCTTCGCTTTGTCGAGCGACGACCCGGAACTGCGGGAGAAGCAGCTGGCGATGAACGACTATGCGGTGAAGAACGAGGCGATCATTCGGAACGTGCTGCGATCGTCGAGCGATGAGGAGCACAGGCAGGCCGCGGCGCAGCTTTTGGGCTACGCGAATAGCTCGCGACAGCAGATCAACGAACTTGTAAGGGCGAGCCGGGACGGGGACGA
>JAEZJR010000021.1 GCA_023415725.1 Acidobacteriota bacterium | reverse complement strand
GAATTTAGACACCGAAAGTCAAGAATAGTTCCCGGTTATTCATAACCATTTACATAACTTTGCACAATTATTATTACGATACTTTATTCACCTTGTGACCCGGGATCTAACGGGTCACCGGGCGGCGCGTAACGGAACGACGCGAGGCCGAGGCGAGCTTTTCGCCCTTCGCCACGGGTGCTGCAGCACTGCTGTCTTTCATCTCCGTAGCGCCGATCTTGCTCTGCCACCAGATCGCGATGGGGCTGGCGATGGCGATGGTAGAGTAAGTACCCGCGATCGAGCCCACAAAGAGGGCAAGCGAGAAGCCGCGCAGCACCTCACCACCGAACAGAACAAGCGCCAGCACCGACAAGAACACAAGACCGTTCGTCACGATCGTTCGCGACATCGTCTGGTTGATCGAGTCGTTAGTGAGTTTATAGAGCGATTCGCCCCGATGGAGCGTGAGGTTCTCGCGGATGCGGTCGAAAATGACGATGGAGTCGTTCACCGAGAAACCGACGAGGGTCAGCATGGCGGCTAGCACCGTGAGGCTGATCTCCCATTGGAACATGGTAAAGAACGCCAGCGTGATCAGAACGTCGTGGAACACAGCGACGACCGCGCCGGCCGCGTAGGTCCAGTCGTACCGGAAGGCGATGAACAAGAGAATTCCCGCCATGCCGAGCAAGGTGGCGATCACCGCCTGGTTGCGCAGCTGTTCGCCCGCCACGGGGCCTACCGAATCGGTACCAACGATCTTGTAAGCGGCGTTCGGGTCGTCCGGAAGATTAACCGCCGCCGGGGCTTCCTGGCCGAATGTATCCAGGGCCTGTTTGACCGTCTGCCGGCCGATGTTGACCTGGTTGGCGGTCTCCTCTTCGTTCGCTCCCTGGATCAAAGGGATCTTGATCAGAACCTCATCCTGTTTGTCGAGCGAATCCTGGATGATGGGCTCGTCTACGCCGGCATTATTCAGCGCACTGCGGATCTCGTCTGTCGGGGGCTTTTGCCTGAACTTGGCCGTGATCACGGTACCGCCCTGGAAATCGACCCCAAGGTTGAAGGCCTCCGTGCCGCCGGGTGTTATCTGGCGGCCGATGGCGGAAATGAGTCCGGCAAGCAGGACGACGATCGAGACCGCGATCAGCGGCTTTCTCAAGCCCATCCAATCGACATTGATGTTAGGAAGAAGACGAAGCATTTTAGTTGAATCGTGCGACAGGTTTTACCGGTCGATTCCAGAGCAGGCTAACTACCTGCCCTTTGTGTTAGATACTGAGCTTTTGCATGTTCGGATTTCGCTGCAGCAACCACATAAAGATGGTGCGCGACACGAACACGGCAGAAAACAGGTTAATGAGTAGCCCGAGCGTCAGCGTAACGGCGAAACCGCGGATCGGGCCGGATCCGTACATGTAAAGGATCACGGCCGAGATGATCGTCGTGACGTGCGAGTCAATAATGGTCACGAACGCGCGGTCGAAACCGATCTCGACCGCTTTAGCGACGCTGAAACCGAGATCGAGTTCCTCGCGCATGCGTTCAAAGATAAGCACGTTCGAGTCGACGGCCATACCGATACCGAGGATGAACCCGGCTATTCCCGGTAGCGTCAGCGTTGAGTCGAAGACGATCAGTGCGGCGAGCGTCAGAAGCATATTCAGGGTCAACGCGACCAACGCATTGACACCGGAGCCGCGATAATAGACCAGCATGAACGCGACGATAAAGATAAGACCGGCAAGCGAAGCGGTAACACCGGCCTGGATCGAGTCGGCACCGAGGCTCGGGCCGACCGTCCGCTCTTCCTGGTACTCGATCTTCGCCGGCAGAGCTCCGGAACGAAGCGTGAGTGCGAGGTCGTCGGCGGTCGCCTTGGTGAACTGGCCGGAGATCTCGCCCTGGTCGTCGATGCGCGATTTGATGAACGCGACCGACTTGACCTCGTTGTTGAGAACGACGGCCATGTAATTGTTGATGTTCTGGCTCGTCCACTCACCGAATTTGGCAGCACCGGCAGGCTTCAACGCGAACGATATCTGGTAATCGCTCTCGTTCCCGGTACGCGAAACGGCGTCCGCTGTGCGGAGCTCGCTGCCGTCAACGACGGGCGGGACCTCGACGATCACGAACGAACGCGGGTTCGCGTTCTGGCCGGGCGTCGCGGAATTATCGCGCTCCTGATATGGAAGGATCCTGCGATTGGGCGGAACCGAACCACCAAGCGACTGGCGAGCGGCCTCTTCGGTCGGAAAAGTCGCAACCGGCGAGGGGCTCGCAGGGCTGACGACCTTCATTAGGGAAAGCTGAGCGTCGTCACCGATGAGTTTCTTGACCCGTTCCGGGTCGTCAACACCCGGCATCTGCAGAAGGATCTGGCCTGAGGATTCTGCACCGTGCCGCTGAAGGGTCGGCTCCTTTACGCCGAAGGCGTTGATGCGGCTCTCGATGATCTTGAGTGCTTGCTCGACCGCCTGGTTCTTCAGAACCGTCTGCACGTTGGACGGCAGCGACCAGGTGATCGAGTTCGAACTGGCGTTTTCACTCCAGTTAACGAAATCGACCTTTTTCTTTACCTCTTCCGCGACTTTCTGAGCATTCGCTCCCGCCTCAAGGTTAAGCGTCACGGAATACGTGCCGTTTTCGGCGACAAAGCTGTTGCCAGCCACCCCGAGCGGGTTCCCGCTTTCATCGCGGGCGTCCTGTGCCGCCTTAAGAGCTGCCTGAGCGGTATTCTCGGTGAGCGTCTTCAGGTAATCGTCGGTCTTAACGCGCATCACGAGATGCGAGCCGCCCTTGAGGTCGAGGCCGAGATTTATGTTATTGGCGAGGTTGTTCTTTATCCCCTGCCAGGTAAAATCGGCGGCCGTCGGCGCGTGGCGCGGGCCAAAAACAAGATATATGCCGACGAGCGTCACGACTAGGATGATCGCCGTCCTGATCCACAGACTGTTGCTTTTCATTGTCGAAGGTTCGCGGTTGGTTGCTCGTTGTAAGCCGCTGGGAGAACGGTCTGGAACAACGAACTACGAACTACCTACTACTTGGTATTCTCAGCACGCTTCCCGACGACGGCACTCTTGCCGACCTCGAGGAACGACTTCTCTGCGCTTTGGATGATGAAACTTGTCTCTTTTACTTCCTTGATCTTCCCGATTATTCCGCCGTTGGTGACGACCTCGTCGTTGATCTTTAATTCAGCGATCAGATCCTGAAGCTGCTGACGCTGCTTCTTTTGCGGCATGATCACCAGCAGGTAAAAGATCCCGAAGATCAGAACGAACGGGAGGAGCGACCAAATCAAGCTCGAACCGCCAGCATCCTGAAAATATAAGAGAAAATTGTTCATTGCGTAGAGAAAAGGTTAATCATATACAGACGACCTTGCTTTTTCAAACGTCGGCACCGCCATTTTCGCCCAATTTGGCGAGGAACTCGCTGCGGAAGCCCCTGTACCGTCCCGCTTTGATCGCTTCCCGCACGAGCCGCATCGTATTCAGATAGAACGCGATATTGTGATGCGAAATAAGCGTGGCAGCTAGCATCTCACCGGCCTGGTAAAGATGCCGCAGGTAGGCTCGCGAATAGCGGAGGCAAACGGAACATCCACATTCGGGATCGAGCGGCGAATCGTCCGTTACGAAGCGGGCGTTTCGGATATTGAGCTTCCCTCTTGATGTAAAAACACCTCCCGTGCGGCCGTTGCGGGTCGGCATGACGCAGTCGAACATGTCCACACCGCGATACACCGCTTCAATGAGATCTTCGGGCGTACCTACCCCCATTAGGTACCGAGGAGCGTCGGCCGGCATCTTTGGGGCGAGGAATTCGAGGACGCCGTACATCACTGGTTTTTCTTCGCCAACGCTCAATCCGCCGATCGCATAGCCGTCAAAACCTATCTCGACGGTTCGGTCGAGACTTTCTTCCCGAAGGTCAAGGTGGCCAGCTCCCTGGATGATCCCGAATAGCGCCTGCTTGCCGGAAAGATTTTCAGTTCCATGCGCTAGCGGGTTAAAACTCCTACCCTCAGCATTTTGCAGCTCGTCAAATCTTGTCTTTGAGCGTTTGGCCCAGCGGGCGGTGAGTTCGAGGCTTTGTTTGGTGCGTTCGTGACCGGCATCGCCTGGCGGGCATTCGTCGAACACCATGACGATGTCGGAATCCAGCGCAGCCTGCACCTCCATCGACACTTCGGGCGAGAGGAACTTTTTGCTTCCGTCGAGGTGGGAGCGGAATTCCACGCCTTCCTCGGTCAACTTTCTCAGATCGGTGAGCGAGAAGACCTGAAAGCCGCCGGAATCTGTGAGAAGCGAGCGGTTCCAGGTCGAGAATTTATGGAGGCCGCCCATTTGGCGGATAACATCCGGGCCAGGGCGTAAGAAGAGATGGTAGGTATTGCCGAGGATGATCCGGGCGTCGAGTTCGTCTTCGAGCCATTCGTACCGGACCCCCTTCACGGTACCCTGAGTCCCGACGGGCATGAAGACCGGCGTCTCGATGATCGAACGCCGCGTCTGGATGACTCCGGTTCGGGCCTCACCGTCGCGGGCGGTGACCTCCCAGCTTATAGCGTTGGCCATTTTATTAATCGTATTTGCCGATCAGGGACCAGATCGAAGGGGCACCGATGGCGGTTTCGGATACGATCACGCCGCGTTCATCTATGAGGACGGCTGATGGTGCTCCGAACATTCCGAGTTTGATCGCGTTGGCGTAGCCCTTATCCAAAAGGATCGGAGACTTGATGTTGTACCCCTCGTGGACTTCCCTCTCACCCTCAGAGAATACGATCACTTTCGTACCATTGGTGTTGCCCTTTTCCCATTCGCGGATCTGGTCCACGACCGATTGGCAGTAACTGCACGTCGTTGTGAGGAATACCGCAAGCGTCTGGCCGCCGGTGAAGTGTTCACGAGTTATCGTCTGACCCGTAAGGTCGGGCATGCTGAACTCGTGGACCGGTTCGCCGATCTTTATACGGCCGGGAACCCCGGGCGTGGGAACGTGGAAGTGCTCGGCAGTGAAATCCTCGCGAGCGAGTTTGTCGAACAGGTCGCGGATCGCTCCTTCCCCAACTGCAGGATGGCCGGCGATCGTCCCATCGGCGGAGACGAAAAGAGCGGTCGGTGTCCATTTGCAGTGGACCTTATTACCCAGTTCCTTATTTGATTGAAGCAGCATCCCGGAGGAAAGCTCTTCTCCGAACCGTTCGGAGTTCTCCGTTGCAGTGCCGCTGGAGACGAATACAAGTCGAACGCGGCCCTCGAACTGTTCTTTCCATTTATGGAAGTCGGGTATTAGAGATTTACAGGGATCGCATTTCGGGCCGACGAACAGGAACACCTTCGGCTTGTAGTCGGCCAGGAGGTGTTCGAATGTGACGATGCGGCCGGCGGTGTCGGACAGCGAGAAATCCGGGAACGGAGCGCCGATCGGCAGGTTATCCGATGGATTTCCCATCTCGTCGCGTTCGATCGGGGCACCGCCGTTGTCGAGCGTTTCGAGAAAATCGATGCGGCGGGCTAGCTTTCTGTTTTCGCCGAACAGTCGGTGAAGATACGACGCCGCAACGATTAGCGCAACGAAAAGGACCGCGATCGCGACGTTCTGCGCGACCTGAGCGTTAGTGTCTCCAAGCGGATAACCCTGATTACTGCGGCCCGCGACGATAAGGGCGATCGGGAGCAGTGCAATAACGAAATTGCGGATAAGGCTCTTCGCCCCTACGGGCTCGCTGTGGATCTGCCCAAAGCAGTGGCAGTCAGGAGCATTCCCGCTCATCATTTGCATGAACATCCCTAGAATAAACGCGACCAGCAACAACAACGCTCCGATCGCCCCTAGCCAGGACGTACTGACAAACAAAAGGCAAAAGGCGAAGACGAGTTCAGCGATCGGCAACAGGATGCCAAGCGGCTTCGCCAATGCGTCGGGGACGCCGAAGGCCTTCACAGCCTTTTCGGATCCATCGAGGTCCAGGAGTTTTCCTACGCCGGCAACAGCGAAAACGCCGAATAGCGCCAAGCGGATTATTAGAAGTGCAATCTCCATCTAATGATCAGTCTGAATTCTTTTTCTTTGTTTTGTGCCTTTCCTTCAAACGGATGGGCGTTGCGAAAAACCCAAACGCTTCACGCAGGCGGTTCTCGATGTAACGGAGATATGAAAAGTGCAATCCGGCACTGCTTCCGCCCGAGGTGAAGAGGACGAAGAGCGGCGGGCGGAGGCCGCCCTGGGTTATATACTGCACCTTCAGCCGCGAGAAGCCGCCCTTAACCGGGGCCGGGGCGGTGCCACCTTTAGGCTGTGAAACGTTTTCCTCGAAGAACTTGTTGAGCTGCGATGTCGGGATCCGCGTATTGCGGGCCTCATTCGCTTGAACGACGAGGGGGAGGATCCTGGTGACTCGCTGGCCCGTCAGGGCCGAGATCGTGACCATCGGTGCCCAGTCGAGGAACTTCATATGCCGGCGGAGTTCCCGCTCGAATTCGTAAACGGTGTTGGTTTCCTTCTCCTCGACGGCGTCCCATTTGTTCACGGCGATTATGACGGAGCAGCCGGAATCGACGGCGTAGCCCGCGATATTCGCGTCGAGAGCAGTCACGCCTTCCACGGCGTCGATGACCATGATGGCGACATCCGCTCGTTCAAGCGCCTTTTTCGCCATCACCACCGACAGTTTTTCCGCCATCTCGGTGGTCTTTCCCTTGCGGCGAATGCCTGCGGTGTCAATGATCTGGAACTTCTGGCCGTCAACCTCGAGGTCGGTATCGATCGCGTCGCGTGTGGTGCCCGCGATCGGTGAGACGATGACCCGCTCCTCACCGAGGATCTGGTTCAATAGGGACGACTTGCCCACATTCGGCCGGCCGATTATCGCCAGGCGGATCTCCTCGTGCTCTTCTATTTCTTCTTCATCTCCAAATTCAAGTGCCGCAAAAACATTGTCGAGCAGATCACCGACCGAGGTCCCATGCTCAGCCGACAAAGGCGTCAATTCGAAACCGAACTGGTAAAACTCGCCCGCCTCATTCTCCACTTTTCGCGATTCGGACTTATTCGCCGCGATGAATACGGGCTTTCCGATGTTTCGGAGGAAGACGAAGATCTCCTCGTCGAGCGGCGTGACCCCGGCGCGGGCGTCGACGACCCATATGATCGCCTGCGCGCTTTCGATCGCGAACGACGCCTGTTTGAAGATGTTCGCGGGGATGATCGCTTCGTCGTCCGGGACGATACCGCCGGTGTCGACCAATTCGAATTTCTTCGATTTCCACTCCACGTCGCCGTAAATACGATCGCGCGTGATCCCGGGCTCATCGCCGACAATTGATTTCCGCGTCCCCGTCAAGCGGTTGAACAGCGTGGATTTGCCGACGTTCGGCCGGCCAATAATGGCAACCAGCGGTTTCTGCACGAAATAAAGAATAGTAAATAAAGAACTTTCGTGCACGTGAACACGAAAAGCCCCGGCCTGTTATGGCCGGGGCAGTTGAATCCAACTCGCCTAAAGTTAGTCGACAATGAAGTTGAAGATCGCACCGAGAACACTGCCGAGGATCTCGTACTTCCCTCCGCTGTAGCGTCCATACTGGTAGCGACCGTAGTAACCGTCGTCATACCCGCGCTGGAAGCCTTCGCGGAAGTAATAGCTGTACTCATCCATTCCGACGTAGTAGGAATCGTACCCGTAACTAGCGTCCTGATAACCGTAGGACGCGTTGTAGTCGTAGCCCCAGCCGTCATAACGGTCGGCCTGTCCGGAGCGGAAACCCTCTTCGTATCCATACTGGATAGCGTTTTGGATCATCTGAGCCCCGTACTGACTCGTGTAGTACCAGGTGCCGCCGCGGTTGTAACGATAGTTGTTGTAAATATCATTATAGAACCGTGCTTGCTGAAGCCTTAGCTGATCCTGTCGGATACGGTCCCAGTAGCGATTCTGGTATTGCATGTAACGTTGCCGGCGCTGCTGCTGCAATATTTGCTGACGCTGGCGCTGTATGGTCTGCCAGTTCGACCAGCGGGAATTGTACTGATTCCAGCGCTGCTGCTGGATCTGCTGCTGACGCTGGCGATCCCAACGCTCTGCCTGGCGATTTTGACTATCGCGGCGGGCCTGATCGCGCTGCCAAGTCTGCTGGTTCTGGCGATTTTGGCGTTCCTGTTGCCGCTGCCGTTCGGCCTGGTTTCCGCCGATCCCCCACATACCATTACCGTTTGAGCGATTCTGGTTCTGGTTTTGGCGGTTCTGCCATTCGCGCTGGCGGTCATCGTCGCGTTGACGCTGTTGCTCCTGCCTGTTTCGCTGTTCCGCCTGACGCTGCTGGGTCTCAGCCTGGCGTCGTTGTTGAGCCTCTCGCTGTTGCTGCTGCCAGGCTTCATTTCTTTGCTGCACCTGCTCCCGCCGCTGGGCACCCCAGATCCCGCCGTCCTGGCGCTGTTGCTGAGGCCGGGCCGGGATCGGTGCCGGAGGCGTGCTCCGCTGGGCCGGCTGTTGGGCTTCGCGCTGCTCGCGACGCTCAGTTCTTTGTTCCTGACGTTGTTGCTGGCGTTCGGTTCGTTGCTGCTGCCGCTCAGTTTGCTGCTGCTGGCGCTCTTCACGACGATCGTTTCCACGCCTCTGGGCCTGAGCATCCGAGCTGAGCCCAGCCACCGCGATCGCCGCGACGCTGAGTGACAGCCCTAACCCCTTGATTGATCTGCTTTTCATCGTTTTCTCCTTCTCACATTGTGAGGCCGCCCGGAGAGAAAAGGCGTTTCCCTAAACATGTTGCAAAACACGTTCCACAGCATTTGATGCAGAAAAATACTCAGAATCGGCAATAAAAAAGGCGAGCTACGCCCACCAAATAGTCTGTAACGTGTAGTATTTCGGTAATTTACGCCGACTTCATTACCTTCCGAACTCGTAACTTACGATCACGTTGATCGCTCCGTTTTGGAGTTCATGCCGGATGCCGGTCGCACGCATTTGAATTTCGCTGCTGCCCCGAACGGGGACAGTGAAGGAAAGTTTATTCAGCTGGAAAAGCTCGATCGGGTTGATCTTTTTATCTATAGAGCTTTGGACCAATTTTGCCACCACGGAACCTCCTAACCCGCCTGTACCACTTAGGTTGACGTTCAAAACCCGGGCGCGGGCGACAAGTCGTTGGGCGTTCTGGTCGAATTCGAGCTCGATCACCGTTTCTGCCCATCCGCTAAAAGCCACGCAACCTACAAAGGGGGGATTATAATTCCCGGCAAATGCGAGCGGAGCGAGGATCTTCCCGTCGCGAAAACGAACGGCGGTGCGAACGCCGTTGACCTCCCGGTGGATCTTGATCGTTTCGGCACAGGCCGGATTTGAACCGCGTAGAGGCTGAGACGCCGAAGGGGCAAATGAAAAAGCGTTAGTATTGGCACGACTCGACTCGCCGCTGCCTGGGACATTTTCCGCTATCGAAAATTCCAGCGGAGCTCCGTTAGCGAATAACGCCTCGAGGGCCGCGTCGAAGAATGCCTCGTTAAGACTTATGGTGACCTCGGCCTTTTGCGAAAACGCTGTCGAGAAAAACGTCAAAAGCAGGAGCGCGGTGAGGGGTAATTTCATAAAGCGGAACCCTCCGAAATAAGAAATAACTGATAGCCGATAATCGATAGGTTCGTTTCTGATCACAACCCACTTTTGACGACGTCGTGCAGTCGAAGGAGGCCGATACATTTATGCTCGGCGTCCACGACTGGCAAGACCGAGATCTGTGAAGGACGGTTTTCCATCAACTGGAGAGCGTCGTAAGCGAGCATCTCGGGCGAAGCCGTGATCGGGTCGCCAGTCATCATCGCTGAGGCGTTCAACCGACCCAGTTCTGAGGGATCTGTACGCTCGATCGTGCGCCGGAGATCGCCGTCGGTTACGATTCCTATGAGTTTCCCTGAGTTGTCGACGACGTTCACCGCCCCCAGTGCATATTTGGAGATCGCTTTCACTACGTCGAGCCAACCGGCATCTTCTGTCATGTTAGGGCTCTCGTGCATGATGCTCTCGACACGAAGGGTCAAGCGCTTGCCGAGTCGCCCGGCCGGATGGTTCGCGGCGAAATCCTCGGGGGTAAGTCCGCGAACTTCCATCAAGGTCATCGCGAGTGCATCGCCGATCGCGAGTGCGACCGTGGTGGAAGTGGTGGGAGCAAGATTGAGCGGGCAGGCCTCTTTGTCGACTGAGGCGTCGAGCACCACGTCCGACGTACGCGCGAGGGTGGAGTTGAGATTGCCTACGATCGAGATCACTGAGACGCCGCGTTTCTTGAGCGAAGGCATGATCGCAAGGATCTCGTCGGTCTCACCGGAGTTACTCAGCGCGAGGATGACGTCGTCCTGTTTCACGACGCCGAGGCTCCCGTGAAGTGCGTCTGAAGGGTGAACGAAGATCGCGACCGTCCCAGTGCTGGTGAAGGTCTGGGCGATCTTCTGTGCGATCACACCGGACTTGCCCACACCTGTTACGATCACCTTGCCATCGCAGCAGCGGATCAATTCAAGAGCACGCTCGACTTTTGTCGGATCCAGGTGCTCGGCGGCCGCGTTTATAGCGTCGGCCTCGAGTCGGAGAATCTCACCAACCTTATAGGAAACTGATGACGACATTACGGGGGTTGAATTCATCTTGAACTATGACTTGGGAGCGGCAACCCATACTTCTGCGGCGATCAGCCACTTGCCCTTTCGGAACTTCCACACCTGTACGTAGTTCCCATTCTCGATCTCCGCCCCAGCTTTATCAACGAGCGAGTACGTGTTGTAAACATACGCGAGGTCGGCGGATTCGATGAATGATTTTCGTTTGGGAAATCTTATCCGGGGCTGCTGAGACTCGATGAAAGACACCGCCGACTTTTTTCCGAAAAACGGCTGCTTGCCAGATCTCATTACGATCGCGTCGTCTGCGAGGTATGTTTTGTAAGCCTTGACCGACCCGACCTTCTCCACCGTTTCCCAGAATCCGGTCGTGGAATCGGCAGCGGAGATCTTCTTTTCATTCAGTTCACCCAAGTTGGGCGATTTCCATTCTGTCGGGATCGAAGAGGGCTTATCGTGGTTTATGCCCGTATCGAGCAACGCAAGGTAGTCGCCGTTGGGCTGTCTGGACCAGATGGAAAGATAATGGCCGTAGATCTCGTTTGAATCGTCCTTACCCTTAGGTTTGAAGATAGAATTACCGATGCTGTACGCGAGCAGTCCATTCGATGAGACCTCGATCCAGACCGGGTTCCACAGCAGTGCGGCGGGTGAGTCAGGCCGGCTGGCAAACGACTCTCGGGCGTTAACCGGCCCAGGACGAAATATGATCCCGCTCGGCGCCATTAATTCGATGAAACCGGCCTTGATGCCTTTTTCGGCGACGGTCCTCTCGAACGCCTTTTCAGTGTCGTAGATCTTCCTGGCATCCGGCGACTGAGCGTTCGCCAGGAAGGCACTGACGATGACCAGAACTGCGGCGGCGATTAGCTTCATCGGTTGGATTCTAGCACAAGCGGCCCCCCAAATAATGTTATGCCTGTAATATGAAAAAGGGCCCGGAATCGGGCCCACTTTCTCTACTCGACTCGCACAAAGTCAGTTGCGGTCCTACCGAACGTTTCCGGGTGGTACATCTCCTCGGCCTTAGCTGGGGGCACCACGAACTGCCCGGGCGTCGTCGCTC
>JAEZJR010000020.1 GCA_023415725.1 Acidobacteriota bacterium | reverse complement strand
CCGATCAGCGCGTGGACCTTCGACGGCAGCCCGAAAATTCCGGCGCCGATTATCGTATTTATGGCTATCGCGGTCAGGTCCCACCGCCCGATCCCGCGTACAAGTTTCTCTTCGCTCATTATTCGGTAAATTCTTGCGGTTTGAGTAGCTTTTTTAGAGAGTGCAATTCGTTTATACTCTGAAAACAACTTTCCGTAAAGAAACTGGCAAAACCCAACATGTTAAATAACCCGAGAGCATTACTCGTCCTCTTGGTCATCGGACTTCTTTCGGCAGGGGCTACGGCCCAGCGGTCGCGAGACAAGATCGAGATCGTCAAACCGGCGAATTACGCAGCCCCTTCATTCGATCGCAGCGATGCGCTTCAAACCGTCCTCGCGAGCGCGGTCGACGAGGTGACCGCGAAACACAACTTCAAACCGGGCGAATTGGCCGCGACCCTGATCGACCTTCGCGACCCGAATAAGCTGCTCATCGCCGATGTGAACGGCGAGGCCAGGCTCTACACCGCCAGCGTCGTCAAGATGTTCTATATGGCGGCCCTCCAACGGCAGGTCGAAGACGGCAAGATAACGCCGACAAAAGAAATGGAACGCGGGCTCCGCGATATGATCGTCGATTCGTCGAACGACGCGACCGGGTACATCCTCGACGTTCTCACCGATACCTCGAGCGGGGCCGAGTTGCCGCAGAAGGAATTCGAGCTGTGGCAATACAAGCGCAATCGCGTCAACCGCTTCTTCACCTCTCTCGGTTACCAGAACATCAACATCAACCAAAAGACCTTCTGCGAAGACGCCTACGGGATCGAGCAGCAATCGCGGGCCTATAAGGGGCAGAACCGCAACATGCTCACCACGAACGCGACCGCCCGCCTGATGGCCGAGATCGCTCTGCTCCGGTTCGTGAACGAGCAGCGCAGCACCGCGATGCTCGCACTCATGAGCCGCGATTGGTCCAAGCCGTCTGACGACCCCGACAGCCAGGCTGTCGCCTTCACCGGTAAGGCCCTGATCGACAACAAAATGGCCGGCACGAAACTCTGGTCCAAGGCCGGGTGGACAAGCAAGTCCCGCCACGACGCCGCCTACATCGAAACCGCTGACGGCCTCAAATTCGTCCTCGTCGTCTTTACCGAAAATCACGCGAACGAGCGCGAAGCCATCCCGCAGATCGCGACGCTCGTAATGAAAGGCATGAAAGGGGCGCAATGAAAAGAACGTTTTTGATCGCGCTTTTCCTGGGCGGTTTTCTCGCGATCACCGCGGCGTACACTACCGCTCAGGTAAAAACCCGGCTCCGATTCCCGGCAGGTGTATCGAGCACTTCGGTCAAGGGGACCGTTCGCGGGTACGCCTATCGCGACTACCTCGTCCGGGCTAACGCCGACCAGACGATCACCACCTCCGTTTCTTCATCGAACACGTACACGATCCTCACGATCTTCCGCCCTGCCGGCGAAAACCTCGACGGTGCCACCCAGGTGGACGAATTTTCGGGCACCTTGCCGGTCACAGGAGATTACGTGATCCGCGTCGGGATGATGCGGGCCGGGGCGAGGAAGCGAGGTGCGGTTTCCAATTTCACATTGAAAGTTTCAATAGATTAGCCCACGAGGTGATATGAAAAGACTATCCATCGTCGTTGCCATGCTGCTCCTCTCGGCCGTCGCTTTCGGCCAGGGCAGCTACAAACAGCCGCCAAAGGAGATCCAGGAGATTCTGGATGCTCCCGCCATTCCTTCGACATCGGTTTCGCCGGCGCGAGATAAGATCGCCCTGCTGGAGCCGCTCCGCTACCCGCCGATCTCTGAACTGGCCGAGCCTATGCTCCGGCTCGCGGGCACGCGTGTTAACCCGAAGACCAACGCCTCGCATCGCCAGCCCTATTCGGTGAAGTTGACGCTGAAAAATGTCTCGGACGGCAAGGAATTTCCTGTAGCTTTGCCCGCTGGGGCGAAGATCGTTTCGCCGCAGTGGTCGCCGGATGGAAAATACATGGCCGCGGGGAACGTGACGCCGGCCGGAGTCGAGCTCTTGATCATCGAGACCGCGACAGGGAAGGTTACCAAGGCAAAGAACGTTTTCGTGAACACGGCTTTCGGCGGCTTCGATTGGGAGGATTCGCAGCACATCCTCGCGGAGTTGGTGCCTGCAAAGCGCGGCCCGACCCCGACCTATCAGGACGTCGTGCCGAACGAGCCGAGCATCCAGGAAACCTCGGGCGGCCGCACGGGTCAGATCTCCACGTTCCAGGACCTTCTGAAGAACCCGAACGACGAAAAGCTCTACGAATACTACGCCACCTCGCAATTGGCCGTTATCGATACGACCGGTAAGGTCCGCGAGATCGGGGCACCGGCGATCTACGACAACGCCAGCTTCTCGCCGGACGGCAAATACATACTCGTCTCCCGCATACAGCGGCCCTTTTCTTACCTGTTCCCGGCGTTCCGGTTCCCAAAGAAATATGAGGTCTGGGATGCGAACGGGAAGTTGGTAAAGCATCTGCTCGATACGCCCCTCATCGACAACGTGCCGGCACAGGGCGTGCAAACCGGCCCCCGCGGCTACGGCTGGATACCGACCGAGCCCGCGACGCTCATCTGGACGGAGGCCCTCGACGGCGGCGACCCGCGAAACAAGGCACCGCACCGTGACAAACTGATGACGATGGCCGCCCCGTTCAGCGGTTCGGCGAAAGAGCTGTTAAAGACGGAGCAGCGCTTCCAGGGACGATTCTTTGGCGAACGCGACGGGATGATGATGTTCGCGGATTACAACCGCGACACACAAAAACGCCGTCTGTTCATGACGGATTACCGCAACCCGGCGAATGTGAAGCTGATCTCGGACCTCAACGTCAACGACCGATACAACGCGATCGGTAATCCGGTTACGAAGACCCTGCCGAACGGCCAGACGGTCGTGCGTCAGACCGGCGATTCTATCTTCCTTACCGGCCCGGGCTCCTCGCCGCAAGGTGACAGGCCGTTCTTCAGGAAGATGAACCTCAAAACCCTTGAGACCGAAGAGCTCTTCCGCTCCGGCACCGAGGAGTATGAATCTTTCGTCGCGATGATCGATGACGAGGGGACGAGCTTCATCACCAGAAGGGAATCGGTGACCGAGCCGCCGAACCTCGTCCTGCGGCAGTATTGCCCGCCGGGCCGCATCTGTACGGCGATGGCCTACCGCAACATCACGGAGTTCAAGGACCCGACGCCGCAACTTCGCGACATCAAGAAGCAACTCGTGCGCTACAAGCGGGCCGACGGCGTTGACCTCTCGTTCACGCTCTACCTGCCGCCGGGCTATAAGGAAGGCACACGGCTGCCGACGGTTGTTTGGGCCTACCCGCTCGAATTCACCGATGCCTCGACAGCCGGTCAGGTATCGGGCTCGACAAACCGCTTCACGCAGATCGGCGGAATCTCGCACCTGTTCTTCCTGCTGCAAGGGTACGCGGTGCTCGATGACACGACGATGCCTGTCATCGGCGACCCGCTCACGGTCAACGATACCTTCATCAAACAGATCGTCGATTCGGCAAAAGCGGCGATCGATAAAGGGGTCGAGATGGGCGTGGTCGATCCGGAGCGCGTCGGCGTCGGCGGGCACAGCTACGGAGCGTTCATGACCGCGAACCTGCTGGCCCACAGCGACGTGTTCCGCGCCGGAATCGCCAGAAGCGGTGCGTACAACCGCAGCCTTACGCCGTTCGGATTCCAATCGGAACGCCGCACATTCTGGGAGGCCCCGGAAATGTACGCCCGCGTGTCGCCGTTCTGGTACGCGAACAAGATCAACGAACCTATCTTGCTCATCCACGGCGAGGCCGACAACAACCAGGGCACCTTCCCGATGCAGTCCGAACGCATGTTCGCCGCCATCCGCGGCAACGGCGGCACGGCACGCCTCGTGATGCTCCCTCTCGAATCGCACGGCTACTCCGCCAAGGAATCCGTAGAACACACCCTTTACGAGATGCTCCAGTGGTTCGACAAACACGTCAAAAACGCCCGCCCAAGGACCAACCAACAAGCAGGTAACTAAAGGAACGCCGGCTCCCAGCCGGCGTCTAATGCCCCCCTCTTTACTTGAAAGAGCGGGGGCATTTCTTGTCTCAGCCCGCCACACTGTCAATGATTCCTATTGCTCAAAGATTATAACATCCGTTATAATCACCCCATGGTCACGAAACTAAAGATCACCACGGTAGGAAATTCAGCCGGCATCGTTCTCCCACGGGAAATACTCGAACGCCTCCGCGTCGAAAAAGGGGATACGCTGTTCGCCACGGAAACGCCGGACGGGATCGAACTGCGACCTTACGACGACGAGTTCGCCAAGCAAATGGAAATAGCAGAACGCGTAATGCGCGAAGACCGTGACGTTCTTCGCAAGCTGGCCAAATAGATGAAGTGGCTCCGCATAGACGCCGTTCTCGCTATCCATAAGCGCCAAATCGCCGAACACGGCGGAGACGATGGGGTTCGCGATATGGGTTTGCTCGAGTCAGCCCTGGCCCGCCCCAGGAACATCGTTGCGTACGAACCCGAAGCCGACATCGCTCGGCTCACGGCCGCTCTCACTTACGGGATAGCCAGAAATCACCCGTTCGTCGACGGGAACAAACGCACGTCCCTCGTCGCGAGCCGCACTTTCCTCATCGTGAACGGCTACGAACTCGAGGCGGCCTCGCAGGACAAATACCTAACCTTTCTCTCCCTCGCCGAGGGCAGCCTCTCCGAAGAAGAACTCACCACATGGCTGCGGGAACGTATCCGCACTTAGGCACTGCCACTCACGGAGCAGCGATTCAGAAAAGTAAATGATCGCGCTGCAGGCCTCGACTTCGAGTGATGCCGGGCGGCAACAGTGCGGCGAAGTCGCGGTTCTGATCTCGGTTCCGCTCCGCGGTTTCACGAAAATTATTGCGTTCCTCGCGACTAGCAGGCTACCCTGACGGATATAGGATGAACAAAGCCGAGAGGGAATTGGCGAGCGAAGCGTCGGAGAGCAAGTATTTGACCTTCGCTCGTTACGTGTTAGTGGCGACGCTCGTGGTGGCGGGCGTGGCGCTTGTCTTGTATTTCGTTTGGTACGCGGCTCAGCTGCTGTTGCTGATCTTCGCGGGGGTCCTGGTCTCGATACTGCTACGCGGCGTCGGGCGTTTCATCAGGGAGAAAACGGGAGTAGGGCAAGGCCTGGCGATCGGGCTCGTGGCGTTCGCGTCGGTGGCCCTGATCGTCGTGACGGTTTGGCTGCTGGCGGGGCGCATCGGTGCGCAGATCGCGGAGATCCAGAGGATATTGCCGGAAGCGGTGGCGAGCGTCAAGGAGTACCTTCGGCAATACGAGATTGTGCGCGAGGCAGTCGACAATTTGCCCAGCCTGCCGGATTGGCTCGCTTCGCGCGGGGGCACACTGGTGTCTAAGGTGACCGCTCTGGCTTCGACGGCGATCGGGGCCGTACTGAATGCGCTGGTGGCGTTCGTGATCGGTTTATACCTCGCCTTCCAGCCGTCGCTCTATTCTGAGGGGGTCAAACATCTGCTGCCGGTGCGTTTTCGCGACCGGGCTGGTGAGGTGTTCGGCAAGCTGGACGAGGCCTTGTGGCACTGGCTCGGCGGGCGATTCCTGTTGATGGTCGTCAACGGAATTCTCACGGGAATCGGGTTGTGGCTCATCGGTGTGCCACTCGCTCTCACGCTCGGCGTGCTGGCGGGGCTTTTGAATTTCATCCCGACCTTCGGCCCGTGGCTCGCCGCGATCCCTGCCGTGCTGATCGCTTTCATGCAGTCACCGCAGCACGCCCTCTACACCGCCCTGCTCTACCTCGCGCTCCAGTCCCTCGACGGCTACGTATTCACCCCGCTCGTCGACCGGAAAAGTGTCGAGATGCCGCCCGTGCTCACCATCTCCGCAATGCTGCTTCTCGGCGTCGCCTTCGGTTTCCTCGGCCTCCTGCTCGCCTCCCCGCTCGCTGCGACCCTTCTGATCATCGTCAAAATGCTCTACGTCGAAGACGTGATCGGGGAGCCGGTGATGGAGGATGCACAAGGGGATAAATAAATACGATCGGTGAGTAAACCGCTGTCCAATCGTTGCGTCACCCCAATGCAATCAAAAAAAGAGACCCGATCATCGGGTCCCTTTTATTTTCTACTCGCTCTTGCTCATTACAATGGTTTCGTTTCTGGGGTTGTCGCCTAGGGGGAGCATGCCTAGTTTCTGGCGCCAGGGGTCTTTGTCGTATTTGGTTTGGTAGACGCGGATCTTTTGTTTCACAACCTGTTTGGTGTTCTTGTAGGTTTGGGTCAGGATGTTGCCGGCGAGTTTGTAGCTGTCCGTAATCCCATAACTCGTCGTCGTGACGTTATCGGTGTAGCGGTCGCGCGAGGTGCGAAATTCTATAGCGGCACCCTTGTTGAATGTGCCGTTCGCGTTGAAGGTGTAAGCCAGGGCGACCGTGGTGCTCGCCGCGGACCACGAGCCGAGTATATCTTTCTTCAGATCGTAGTTTTCGGCGACACCCTTGAACCTTAGATCGTAGAGGATAAGGTCCAGCGCCGCGACCGCGGAATCGCTGTGGAACACCGACTGGAAAGGCTGGCTGCCGACAACCACCGCGACCTTGTTCCCAATTTTCACGAGGAGGATGACGGCGTCGAAGCGCGATTCGACGAAGCCCTCGTTCGGGTCGCTCGCCTTTTTGGCGTAGCGGCAGGCCTGAAAATATTCGAGACCCTGGATGGTCTTGCCCCGCTCGAACGTACCGTAATCAGGCGTGAATCCGTTACCGTACCACGTGTTGAATCCCTTGAACACCTGCCACAGGATGCGGTCGGCATCACGCTCAAGGTCGCCGCTCGAGTCCATCAGGGGCAGGAACGCAAGCGTCTTGTCGCCGTCTCGGCTCAGCATGACCTTGCCCGCCGAATCGCTCCGCGTCCAACCGGCCGGTGTGGTGAATTCGTAACCCGCTTCGCCACCACCCGCAGTGCTCGTTGCGGTCGGAGTTGAATTCTTATTCACAGGCTCGTTAGCCGTACCGGCGCCGTTCGCTTCGAGTTCTGTCCACGCAAAGATGAGCGTGCCGTCAGCCTCGCCGTGGAACCCGATCAACGCACGCCGCTCAGCGCCGTCCTTCAAAAGCGAAAAGAACGTGATGCCGTTCTCCGTAGCTGCCGGTTCGTACTTCCAGCCTGCGACCTTCAGTGTGTCGGTCAGGCGGTTGACGATCGTTCTCGACCCGGTGCGCTTCAGGTCGCCGCCCGTCCAGAAGAGGACCTCGGTCCCACTGCGGCGCAGCGTGCCGTCCCCCTGCACGACGAGCTTGTCCAGTGACTGCTCGATCTCCGCCGGAACATGGCTCGGCGATACCCTCTGGGCTCCGGAAGGAAGGGAAACGGATGTCAGGCTCGAGCTGCTCGCAGCTTCGTATTCACCGCTCTGCCCGAAGGCCGAAGACACCGAAACCAGCACGATCAAGATCGCGAACGAGGAAAACCTTAAAAGCATAGAAATATCTCCATACTCTAAGGCGGATTCCGAGCGGGTTTTGTATCAAGGAGTATGACAACGGACTTTGCTGGATTTGGGCCCGTACAGGAAGACTCTGCGGCCTGGCCACATTAACATGTTAGGGAGCCCGGCGCTTGATTCGGATAGAAAGATAATGACTATTCTTCCGCTGCCGTGCGATAATCCCCGCTAAAAGTTCGCACATCCGATCATAGAACTCATAGCTATTTATGTTGATTGAAGTCCCGAACGGCTCTGCATTAATGTTTCGAATATCCTCCCTCACCGCGATCATCCTTGCCCTCTTCTGCGGTACGGCCTATTCGCAGAATTCGGAAGCGATTACGCTTATTCAAGGTGCGCCGATCATCCGCGAGATAGCGGCGGGGCAGAAGCATACGTACTCGCTGCGCTCCACCGCCGGCCAGCTTGTACGCGGGATGGTGGAGCAAAAGGGCACGGATCTGATCGTTAGGGTGATCGCCGGGCAGGATCGCTGGACTGCCGAGTTCGACTCGCAATTGAGGATTGAGGCAAAGGAGCCATTCGAATTTGTCGCGGACGAAACCGGGCTGTATCGCATCGAGGTGGAAGGCAAGCGAGGCACTACTTCCGGCAAATACGAATTGGTCTTACTCGAGGCCGCGAACGCGGACGAAACCGCGAAGACGTTGCACGAGGCTAGAGTTTTGCTCGCTAAAGCCGCATCTCAATCCCGAGCGGGAAGATATGCGGATGCGATCTCGACCGCGGAGCAGGCTCTCAAACTCCGTGAGGCGGCCCTCGGCCCGTCCAGCAGCGAGGTCGCCGTCGTCCTGAACAGGATCGGCATCTATCACTTTAGTGCCGGCAATGATGAAAGATCATTCGAATGCCAGGACAAAGCGCGCCGAATATACGAAAGCAATCCCGAAACGGACGAACTCATACTCGCAGAGGTGTACAACAACCTTACCATCCATCACCGCCGGAGGGGTGAATTCGACGAGGCCGATCGGAAGTTCAAGCGAATACTCGAGATCAGGGAAAAGGCTTTCGGGCCTGAAAGCTATCCGGTTTCGGTGGTCCTGAACAATTTGGGGATACTTCATCGCGTCAGAGGGGACTACGAAGCGGCCGAGCTCGTTTACGAAAGAGCTCTGAAGATCCGCGAGCGGTTATTAGGTGAGGATCATATTGATCTGACTCCGCTGCTCTCAAATCTCGCCGCCCTCGCTTATTACAAAGGGGATTTCGTTTCGGCTTTGAAATTGGATCGCAGGGTACTCGCCATCCGCGAGAAGAGCCTCCCGGCCGGCCACCCTTCGATCGCGGAGGCCATTTATAACGTCGCCATGGTGGCAGCTAATGTTGAGGGCCCCGCGGCCGCTGAACAAATGCTGCTGCGGTCGCTCGCGATCTACGAGAAGAACTTCGGCCCCGACAGTTCGCAACTGATAGACAATTACGCGACGCTGGGGAATCTCTATCGGGAACGGGGCGATCTGGTAACGGCTCGGAGCTTTCTGGATAAAGCGTTGAGGATTGCCGAAATACACAAGGGGACGGATCCGCTCAAATTTTCAGGTATCTTGCTGTATTCGGCCCGTACGCGCATTCGGGAAAACGATCTTAGGATCGCGGAAAAGGAGCTCAACGAATCGTTATCCATACGGGAGAAGTTGTTTGGCACCGATCATGAGAACGTTCGCGAAGTGCTCAGCACGCTGGCGGAATTGAACGCGTTAGCGGGAAATATTCAACAAGCCGTTCTTTTTCAGGCACGGGCAAATGAGATCGGCGAAAAGCTGTTGACAATAAACCTTGTCTTTGGTACGGAGCACCAACGGCTTTCGTTCGCGTCGCGGTTGAACGCTGACCTTGAGCAAACGCTCGCGATGCATACCCAACTTGCACCGTCCAATGAGAAGCTGCGCGAAATGTCTGCAACGATATTGCTGCAGCGCAAAGGCAGGGTATTCGACGCCACAGCAATGTCGCTGGCTAATCTGAGGAAACATGCGGGTGGCGAAAATGCTTCTCTCATCGCTAAGCACAGAGACACGACCGCGAGGCTTACAGCCTTGATGTTTGCGGGGCCGGGGGCGGCCCCGACGGATAGATTCGATAAAGACGTTGCGGATCTGCAGTCGGAAAAAGACCGGCTCGACCGCGAACTCAGCCGAATTAGCGCCGGTTTCTACCAACCGCCCAGGACACATTCGGTCGGAGATGTGAAGGCCGCTATCCCCAGCGATTCGGTACTGATCGAATACGCGATCGTGGAGTCGAAGTTCGACGATAAGCCCGCCGGCACGCCGTCCATGCGATACGTCGCCTACGTTTTTCGCCCGGGCGAAAGCGTCGGGTACGTGCCGCTCGGCGACGCGGCGTCGATCGATTCGAGCGTCGGGAAGTTTCGAAAAGCCCTTCGTGATTCGCAGCGAACCGACGTGATGAAACTCGCTCGCGATCTGGACGAGAAAGCGTTTCGCCCTATCCGGTCACTTATCGGCAATGCAAAACACATTTTACTGTCGCCCGAGGGCGAGTTGAACGTGATACCGTTCGAAGCCCTTGTCAATGAGCGGCGGCGGTATCTGGTAGAAGAGTATCAATTCACTTATCTTACAAGCGGGCGGGATCTTCTTCGAATGGGAGCGTTTCCGCAGCCTGCTCAGCCGCCAACAATAGTTGCGAATCCTACATTCAGCGATGTGAGCGACCTGACGGTCGGCTCCGCCGCCATCCCGCCGGGCGAGCTGAAGAGGAACATCGCCGTCGCCAGGGATATCTCTGAGGTTCGATTTGTGCCGCTGGCCGGCACGGAAACCGAGGCGAAAGCCATCCGTAAACTGTTCCCGGACGCCCTAATGCTAACTGGGCCGAACGCCTCCGTTGCAGTGTTGAGCGGTCTAAAAGCCCCGAACATCCTGCATCTTGCAACACATGGGTTCTTTCTGCAGGACCTGAGGGCGGTCGTGGACCCGGAAAACCGGAATGCGCCTGGTAACGGACTGCCCGCTATCGACAATCCGCTTGTTCGGTCGGGCCTGGCCCTCGCGGGCGCAAATTTCCGTGCAGGCCGTCCGGACGACGGCATCCTGACTGCGTTGGAAGCTTCGGGCCTTGACCTCTGGGGAACCAAGTTGACCGTCCTCTCGGCATGCGACACCGGCGTCGGAGAGATACGTGTTGGAGAAGGTGTCTACGGGCTGAGAAGAGCGTTTGCCCTTGCGGGAACAGAATCGCTGCTGATGAGCCTTTGGCCTGTCAGCGATCTTGTCACCCGCGAATTAATGGTCGGATATTACAAGAATTTAAGAGCCGGAGTCGGGCGCGGAGCAGCGCTTCGTCAAGTGCAGCTTTCGATGCTTAAACGGCCCGCCCGAACGCACCCCTTCTACTGGGCAAGCTTCATCCATTCCGGCGAATGGGCAAACCTCGATGGCAAGCGCTAAGTCGGCGCCCGTCCCGACCGCTCCGGCGGGCAAGACATTGATGTCGACCCATCACGCGTACGACACGCTCGGCAACCTGACGACGGTCACGCAGGGGGCTCAGATCCGCACATTCGCTTGCGACGCCCTATCAAGGCTGAAGCAGGCGACGAACCCGGAGTCCGGTACGATCAGCTACAGCTATGATCCGAACGGGAATCTGACGAGCAAGACGGACGCCCGGTCGATCGGCACGACGTATTCCTACGATGCTTTGAACCGCGTCACGTTCCGGAACTACTCCGACTCTACCCCCGACGTCACTTACACCTACGACAACAAGGCCAACGCGTACGGGAAGCTCACCAAGGTTTCCAGTTCCGTCTCGGCAACCGAGTACACCGCGTTTGACATCCTAGGTCGTGTGACCGCCCACAAGCAGACCACCGACGGGTTCGATTACACGACCGGGTACTCGTACAACCTTTCGGGGCAGCTGCTTGAGCAGACCTACCCGTCCGGGCGCGTGGTGAAGAACACATTCGACACCGGGGACGGGTCGCTCTCGCAGGTGGAGTCGAAGAGATCGACCGAAACTTATCGCAATTTCGCGAACGGGTTCATCTACAACCCGGCCGGGGCGGTCACGGCCGTAAGGCTCGGGAACGGGCGGTGGGAGAACAACATGTTCAACTCGCGGCTGCAGCCGACCAAGATTGGGCTGGGGAACGGGGTCGCCTCGCAGGATCTTCTCAGACTCGAATACTCGTACGGGACCACCGCGAACAACGGGAATGTTGTCGAACAAAAGATCACCGTCCCCGGGGCCGCCCACCCGTTCGTCCAGGCGTACGCGTACGATGAGCTGAACCGGCTGGCTTCCGCGGAGGAGACGCAGAACAACTCGCAAACGTGGAAGCAGACCTTCACGTACGACCGGTACGGGAACCGGTACTTCAACACCTCGAACAACAACACCACGACGCTCCCACCCGGGTTCGCCCCGGAAGTGTACAACCCGACCGTCAACACCGCGAACAACCGCTTCGCGGGCGGCCAAAGCTATTCGTACGACGACGCCGGGAACACCACCGCGGACGCGGAAGGAAGGACTTTCACGTACGACGCGGAGAACAAGCAGATCGAAGTGGTGGAGAGCGGTGTCACCGTGGGCGAATATTCTTACGACGGGGACGGGAAGCGTGTGAAGAAGCACGTCCCCACGACCGGCGAAACGACCGTGTTCGTGTACGATGCCGCTTGGAAGCTGATCGGGGAGTACTCCACCGTCGTGCAGACCGGGACCGCCGCGAGGACCGTCCCCGTCGC
>JAEZJR010000349.1 GCA_023415725.1 Acidobacteriota bacterium | reverse complement strand
TCGCCGGTCACGCCTTCGGACTCCTTGACGTTCCCCTTCGTCCACGAGGCACGCGTGATGTCGCTCGCGGAACGGATCAGTTCGTCGCGTTTCTCAGCCATTGATGGCTCTGCCGGTGTGGGCGTCGGGCTTTGGAGTTCCTGAAGCTGGGCCTCAAGCCGACTCACGCGTTGTTGGTCGTAGAAGATAGTGAAAATCAGAGCCAGGCTCGCGGCAGCAGCAACCGGCCAAGCGAACCATTCCAGGAAGGAGCGTTTCGGCGCCGCCTCTTCCATCACGGCGGTGCTCGCGGGAGATATTTCGGTCTTCCGTTCCCTGAGCGCGGCAAAATGCCGGTCCGCCCCCTCGAGTATTTTCGCCTCGAGGTGGGCGGGCATAGGTTCGATCTCCGTTTCCGCCAGCATCACCGCCGCCGCGGCGAGTTCCAGGCTCCTTGCTTCCGTTTCGGCGTCTGCGCCGGCTGTGAGGGCGGCAAGTTCGCGTTCCTCCGCCTCCGTAAGCCCCCGAACAGCCTTGTCGCACAGCAGGTCAAGGAGCCTTTCATCCATATTGTTGCTCATACGGACACCTCCTTTCTCCCTGCACTGCTTTCTCCCAAACCCAAAATCTCCCTGACTTGTATCAATCCCCGCCGGGCATGTGTTTTGACCGTGCCGAGCGGCATCCCCGTTGCATCCGATATCTCCTGATGCGAAAGCCCGTGCACGATGGAAAGCTGCAGCACCTGCCGCTGCTCCGGGCGTAGCTGATCCATCGCCTTGGCTGCGTCCCGCGCCTCAAGGTTCGTCTGGACAGTCCGGTCGGACCTGACCGAAGGCTCCGCGAGGATGTCGTCGAGGGAATCGGCGGAAATGCGGCGTTGGACGTGACGGATGCGGTCGATCAGGCGCCGGCGGGCGATCATCGCGATGTACGTGGTTTCGGACGCCTGCGAAGGGTCGAACCGCTCGGCATTTCGCCAGACGTCGAGGAAGATCTCCTGCACGGCGTCCTCGGCATCTTCGGAATTGCGGAGCATCCGCCGGGCGAGCGACCATACCAGCCCGCCGTAGGATTTCAGGCATTCCTGAACGGCGTTCTGATCGCCCCCCGCGATCCTTTGTAAGATGGTCTGCACAGATTTGAAATGACCCGCAGTCGATACGGTATACGATTCCCTTTCGTAACGCCAGCGGCCAGGGGTCACGGCGTTCAGGCCCGCTGTGACCTCGGTCGTGCGTGCCAAGCCGGTTCCGTGACCGCTCATCTTTTTCAACCTCCGCATTATTATTCGCGGTGGCGGCGGCGATGGATTCAGGAACGAAAGATCAGCGGGAGAGAAATTTTGAAATGAGGAAAACGATGAAAAGGCTGATGCTCGTCGCGGCGGAGATCAGGCAGAACTGGCAAAACGCTCCGATGACCGCGCCCTGTAGGTAGATCAGGTAAACCGAAACGGCCGCCATGATCAATGATTGGACACCGAACAGCAGCCACATGGAGCGGTTCCCGAAGACGGTAAGAATGGCAAGCGAGAACGCGATGAAATACGCCAGGGCACCGAAAGCGGCGATGGGGATGCCGGCGATCTCGGCGTAAGCGCTGGTGAGCACCGTTTCGCACCCCTCGACGATGCTGCACGGGACGGGCTCAGCGGTGTAGTGGTGAACGGTGAGGTAAACCGAATCGGCGAGGCCGAGCAAAGCGAGCAAAGCGGCCACGACCGGCAGTTTTGGGGTGCCGGCCGCAGCTTCTAATTCTTGCATTGCTTCGCTCATTTCAACTATTGATTCGACGAGGAATTTGCCGGAGCCGCGCCGTTGGCATTGCTGGCCGGGGCGGAGGCCTTGTTCACGTTCTCGATCTCCGTATCGATCAATTGACGCATCGTCGGCACGTTTACGTCAGAGAACGGAATCAGCCGGCCGTTGATGTAGATAGAAGGAGTGGAACCGACGCCGATGCCTCGTGCGCGCTGGATGTCCATGTCGATCCGCCCTTTCGCCGCGAAGCCGGCCATGTCGTCCTGCCACTTCGTCACGTCAAGCCCGATCTTCTCAGCGTAACCGCGCCAGAGATCGCGGAAGGTCTGGCTGTTCGCCCATGCCTGCTGGTTCGACATCATCTGGTCCATCATCGCCCAGAATTTCGGCTGCCCCTGCATGCCCGCCGCTTCGACCGCGACGGCCGCGTCGTACGACTTCTCGTGGATGGTGAGCGGGAAGTGGCGGAAGACGAACCGGACGTTATTGTTCCCGGCGAAAGCCGCCTGGATGTCCTTCATCACCGGGTGAGCGACCGCGCAGGAGGGGCACTGGAAATCGGCGAATTCCTCGATCGTGACCTTAGCGGTCGGCGAACCGATCGAGTTGATCCCGATCGCGGCTCCCGGAGGTGCGTTCGCGGCGATCGTGGTTCCGGGCCGCGCGTTGTTCGCGGTGTTCGTGCGGCCGTTGGAGGAGTTCGCACTCGTGTTCGCGTTAGGGGACTTGGAGGTGCTGTACAGCCAGGCGAATCCGCCGACCGCGGCCGCGAGCACCACGAGGATGATCAGAGCGGGCACCAGGCTGCTCTTTTTGTTTTCTTTTGCCATTCTGGGTTTTCGTTTCTACCTTACAACTCTTAGACGCTGCTTTTCAGGTTTCCGCTCGCCGAGGGTGTCGAGCGTTTCGAGTACTTTCCGCTCGATCCCGTCCGCGTCGAGACCGTAGCCGGCGAGAAGTTTCTTCGGATCGCCGTGCGGGACGATCTCGTCAGGCACGCCGATGCGGACCACCTTTACCTTGTCGAGCAGCCCTTTCGATTCGAGAAGCTCCATCACAGCGGAACCGAACCCGCCCGCGAGATACGCTTCTTCCACAGTGACGAAGAGCCTGTGCTCGTCAACCAGCGATAGGATCAATTCCTCGTCGAGCGGTTTTACGAACCGCGCGTTCACGACGGTCGCGTCGATGCCTTTGGATGCTAGCCGTTCTGCCGCTTCGACAGACGGCATCACCGTCGAACCGTAGCCGATGATGGCGACGTCGCTGCCTTGACGCATTACCTCACCTTTGCCGATCTCAAGTTTCTTCGGGGGCACAGTGATGTCCGAGCCGATGCCACTCCCGCGTGGGTAGCGCAACGCGGCCGGACCGTTGAATTCGATCGCGGTGAGCATCATGTCGCGCATCTCCGCTTCGTCCTTCGGGGCCATCAGGATGATATTCGGGTATCCGCGCAAATACGAGATATCGAGCAAACCGTGGTGCGTCGGCCCGTCCGCACCGACGATGCCAGCACGGTCCATCGCGAAGGTGACGTCCAGTTCCTGCAGGCAAACGTCGTGGACGACCTGATCGAACCCGCGCTGCAGGAACGTCGAATAAATAGCCGCGACGGGTTTGAGCCCCTCGCACGCCATTCCCGCGCAGAAGGTGACCGCGTGCTGCTCAGCGATCCCGACGTCGAAGGAGCGTTCGGGGAATTTCTCGAGCGCTTTGTCGATGCCCGTTCCGTCCGGCATCGCGGCGGTGAGGGCGATGATCCTTTCGTCCTGCGCCATCAGTTCGCACATCGTGTTTCCGAAAACTTCGGTGTACGACGGCGGTGCGACCTTGTTGGATTTGTACGGCAGTCCGGTCTTCGGATCGAACGGCCCGGTCGCGTGGTAAGCGTAGTAGTTCTTCTCGGGGTTCGGGAAGCCGTGCCCTTTATTGGTCAGAGCGTGCACGATGACGGGCCCGTCGTCGACCTTTTTGGCTTCCTCCAGCGCACGCACCAGCATCGGGACGTTGTGCCCGTCGACGTAGCCGATGTACTTGAACCCGAGTTCATTTACGAGTGCTCCCGGCAGCACTGCCGCCGCGATCGCGTCCTTGACCGACTTCGCCGCCTGACGAAGCTTGCCGCCGATCCCGGGGACACTCTCGAGAGCGTCGCCGATCTCTTCTTTCAGGTGCTGGTAGCTCTGCGCTTCCTTGATGCGGTTCAGGTATCGGCTCAGAGCCCCGACCGCCGGGGCGATCGACATCTCGTTGTCGTTCAGCAGGACGACCATTCGCGATTTCAGGTGCCCCGCCTGGTTGATCGCCTCCATCGCCATCCCGCCCGCTAGCGACGAATCGCCTATAAGCGCGCAGACGTGGAAATCCTCGCCCTTTCGGTCACGGGCGATCGCCATGCCGAGAGCTGCGGAGATCGACGTCGAGGCGTGCCCTGCACCGAAGGTGTCGTATTCCGATTCGTCACGGCGAAGGAACCCGGACAGGCCGCCTTCCTGCTTGATAGTGTGCAGCTGGTCGCGCCGGCCGGTAAGGATCTTGTGCGCGTAAGCCTGGTGACCTACGTCCCACACGAGCCGGTCGTTCGGCGTGTCGAATACGTAGTGCATCGCGACGGCCAATTCTACGGCCCCGAGGCTCGCACCCGTGTGCCCACCCACGCGCGAGCACGTGTCGATGATGAACTGGCGCACCTCATCCGCGACCTCCTGGAGGTCCTCCACGCGAAGTTGGCGCAGATCAGCGGGAGAGTTGATCTCAGACAAGAATCTCATTAATACGAACCCACCTAACGTACAAACACCAGATTCTAGCAATTTAGACCGTAAAAGCGCGAATCGAGGGGGCGTTTCCGGTTTTACATTTCTTTACACCTAAGCTTCGGCCAAAGGGCTCTGGCTTACATCTAAGTGTACGTAAAGCTACGGCTTTTAGATTTTTACAAGAGGTACCACAATGGCAATCAGATCGAAGATTTTCTCCTCATTGACACTAGTTTTCGCGATCGGTGCGTTTTCGGTTTTCGCTACGGCT
>JAEZJR010000331.1 GCA_023415725.1 Acidobacteriota bacterium | reverse complement strand
CACTAATGGAGAGTCGTATCTTGAGGTGAGACGCAGGCTCGTGGCCTATTTCGACCGAAAGGGCTGTCGAGACGCGGACGCACTAGCTGACGAAACATTGAATCGCGTTCAGAGACGGCTCGAAGAGGAGGGGACGATCGAGTCTGAGTCGCCCGCGAAGTTTTGCTATGCGGTCGCAAAATTCGTATTTCTCGAATATGTTCGCTCTGGCCGTGCTCGTGAGGTCTCAGAGGAAAATATTGAAAAAGTCTCGACTGTATATCTAACAGGGAAGAGGCCGGACGACGATGAGATTCAGGAGCGTGAAAACTCCCTCAGATGCCTCGAAAGATGCATGTCGGAGTTGGACGAACAAAGGCGAGAGCTGGTTATCGGTTATTACCAGGGTGAATTAAGGGCGAAAATCGAGAATCGCCAGCGTCTAGCTGCAAAGCTCGGACTTACGCTAAACGCTCTAAGCATTCGGACGTTCAGGATCCGGGAACGGCTAGAAAATTGCGTTAGAAAGTGCATCGAACGCGCGAAATGAATTCGGCATTTTCGTCTTAACATATTGATCGCGGGGTGACCCGCGTCATAAATGATGGCGATCAACGAAATAACGGACGCGGACATTCGCGAATACCTTCTTGGAAAAAGTTCGGCTGAAAAGGCGGAGCGGCTCGACGAGCTTTCATTCTCGGATGAATACTCGGAACTCATAGGCGCCGTAGAGAGGGAACTGATCGACTGCTACGTATCAAAGGGTTTGACCCCCGACGAAAGGTTGGCGTTTGAGTCCAATTACCTTACCTCACCGATCCGGCGTGAAAAGGTGAGGTTCGCGGAGGCGCTCGAAAGGTATTCTGGTGAGTTGCATCCAGCGACAGTTCAAACACAAGAAAAAGCGTCGTTCTTCGACCTGTTCAGGCAGAGGTTTTTCGTCATGCAGTTCGGGGCCGCTGCTATTCTGTTATTGTTGATCGGCACTTTCGCGTGGTCTATTTTCCGTGGGCGATCCCCTGAGATCGCGCAAATCGCCCCTGCAGATTCGATATCTCAAACTGCATCAAACACAGGAAACGCGGAGCCTCAAACCGCTCCCGCGGAATCTGCAGCTGTTCCCGATGCAGGCCCGGTCGTCGATCCGGTGACGCCACCGAGTCGCCCTGTCATAGTGCCGACGCCACGGCCTGCCAAACCAAAGGAAACGCCTTCAGGTCTCGCCATATTTGTACTGACCCCCGCTCTCCGAAGTTCGTCGTACCAAACGATCGTTATCCCTTCCCGGACGATTACAGCCGAATTCCAACTGCGGTTGGAGACCGAGGACTTGGGACCTGTAGCTGCGGAGATCGTGAACGTACGAACCCAGTCCAGGATCTGGTCGTCTCATAGAGTTTCGACTCGAAAAGGGACTTCCGGTTCGACCGCGAACATTCGGGTTCCCGCTCAAGCTTTCAACGCCGGCGAATACAGGATCACTTTGTCCCGCTCCACGAAGGAAGATGGCCCGGAGAAAGTTGGTGACTATTTCTTCAGGGTTGCGCCATAATTCTTTGAATCACCCGAAATCCAAACGAACTGAGGTGTTCAATGCTGATCCGAGGAGAAGAGTTTTCCCTCACGCAGTCTTCCCTGAGGCTGGTGATCCTTTGCGTATCCGGCCTTGTTGTTACGTGGCCGGTTTTGTCGCAGACTCAAACGCCAGAATCCAAATCGCCTCAGATCATTCGTCAAGGCGAGATCGTTGAGCGGCAAACCGCCGGCGGCCAGCGAAATGATTTTCGGGTGGAGTGTGCCGGAAGTTCCTATTTCAAATTAACCATTGAACAGATCGGCATTGACGTTGGCGCGCGCGTTTTGGGCCCTCAGGGCACGCCGGTCCTCGACTTCGACGCAGATCCCCGCAGTACGGGTGAGGAAACGGTCGAGTTTGTTTGTTCGACTGCCAACGAGCCGGTCGTCTTTTCGGTGGAGCCCAGGCAAAGAGGAGCCGCTCCGGGTAAATTTGTTCTGAATTTCAAAGAAAGCAGGCCGGCTACAGATAAAGACCGGGCGCTGGACGAAGCACGCCGTCTCCTCGTCTCATCGACCCAACTTTGGCGAGCTGCAAAATACGCAGAGGCGATGCAGCTCGCAATGCGGTGCCTCCAGATCCGAGAGCGCGAACTTGGCCCGGAGCACCCGGATGTAGGGTTGGCATTATTCACCGTTGGTAATATTTACAGCGATATTCCCGATTACGCCAAGGCAGAAGAGTATTACCGAAAAGCGATAGATAACCGTTCGAAAGCCCTTGGCCCGGACCATGTATCTTTGGCGTCCATCTACAACAACTACGGGTTGATCTATAAGGAGTTGGGACGATACCCTGAGGCTACAGCGCTATTCGAACGTGCTCTCGCCATCCGGGAACGGTCACTCGATCGCGAGCATCTGCTTGTCGCGAGCGTTCTGAATAACCTAGGTAACGTCCATCGCCTAAGGGGCGACGAATCTAAGGCCGTAGAACTTTATACGCGGGTACTCGCGATCAGGGAAAAGGCACTCGGACCTGATCACCCTGACGTAGCCACGGCGATAAACAACGCCGTGAACGCGAACTGGGACATTGATCGTTCCGAATCTATGTACCTGAGAGCACTGGCTATCCGCGAGGCGAAACTCCGCCCTGATCATCCTGATATCGCTCAGTCCTTATACAATCTCGCACTTTTGTATTCCTCTGCGGGGCAATTCGAAAAGGCAGAGCCGTTCTGTCGCCGTTCCCTCGAAAGTTTTAAGAAAAGTCTGGGCCCGGAACATCCTTACGTAACGTATCCGTTAAATCTCCTCGCCGTGATCTTGAAAGGCAAGGGCGAATTCGAAGCGGCCGAACGCCTATTCGAGGAAACTATTGCCTTAAAGGAGCGAACCGAGGGTCCTTACCACCCGCATCTGGGCGGCACCCTCGCCAATGCCGCAAACCTTTATTCGATGTTGGGGAAAACGGATAAAGCCGCCGCGGCGCTTAATCGAGCAAATGAGATCTTTGAGTACAATATTCGTCTCAACCTAACCTCCGGATCCGAGATCGAAAAGCTTAAATATATCGACTTCCTGTCGTTGATCAGTGACTTGGCTATGACCATCGTTTTCGATCCGAAAAACCAAAGTCAAACATTTGCTCCGATCGGAATGGAATCTGTCCTACAGCGGAAGGGCCGCGTCCTTGATTCTATGTCCGACACGATCAGCGCGTTGCGAACCCGGCTCGATAGCGAAGATCGTGGCCTTTTGGATAGGTGGAGCGATGCGAATGAAAAGATCTCAAAGCTGGTGATCGCGGGGCCGGGAGAAGAGAAAGTGGAGGTTTTCAGATCAAAGGTCTCTCAACTTGAGGGCGAAAGAGAAAATGTCGAAAAGAAGATCAGTGCTCGCGGCGGGGCGATCAAGTACCAGATGAGGACGGTCAAGCCCGAAGACGTCGCTCGTTCCATACCCGACGATACCGTTCTTTTGGAATTCGTCGTTTATCGGCCCGTCGACCGTTCGCGATTCGAATTCGCAATGGGCGGCTCGAAACCTCGAGATCCATATCGGAATGCCCGGTATGCGGCATTCGTGACCGATCACTCCGGCACCATAAAAGCATTTGACCTAGGCGAAGCTTCGGCGATCGATCGCGAGCTTCGCCAATTCAGAGTTTCGTTGCGTGATCCATATAACCGGAACGTTAAAACACTTGCTGCGACCGCCGGTGAACACATCTTCGAGCCGCTCCGTGCAGCTATCGGTTCGGCAAAACATCTGCTCATCTCACCTGACGGTGACCTGAATCTTGTGCCATTCGAGGCTTTCGCCGACGCCCGGGGTAAATTCCTTGTCGAGAGCTTCACATTCAGCTATTTGACGAGTGGCCGGGACTTGTTAAAACTCTCAGAAACTCCGGACGCCGCGGGCACGCCGGTAGTCGTGGCCGATCCGGCCTTTGGTATTCCGAATGAGAGCGCAGGCAAGAGCACGACGGGGGCACGAAGTATTACGACCGCCCGAGACCTCACCGAGACGTTTTTTACTCCATTGTCTGAAACCGAAGAGGAAGTAAAGGCGATCAAGTCGATGTTTCCCGCAGTTAAGGTTCTGGCAGGCACTTTGGCAAAAGAGTCGGAATTACGCAAGGTACGTTCGCCAAAATTCATCCATATCGCAACTCATGGTTTCTTTGTGGAGAATCCTGTTGGCCTCATGGGCGGTAGCGGGGTCGGCGGCCGAACCGTCGACAACTTCATTGCGAAAAATAATCCTCTTCTTCGATCCGGGCTTGCCCTTGCGGGGGCAAATCTTCGAAAGCCGGGCGACAGCGACGACGGGATCCTTACCGCGCTCGAAGTCACGGGCCTGGACCTTCGAGGTTCCAAGCTTGTCGTGCTCTCCGCATGCGATACGGGCATGGGGGAGGTGAAGACGGGCGAAGGCGTATTTGGGTTGCGCCGTGCCTTTCAGCTCGCCGGAGCAGAATCACTGGTGATGAGCCTATGGCCGGTCAGTGACCGGGTAACAAGGGAGCTTATGTCAGCGTACTACCGAAATCTTAAAGACGGCCGCGGCCGTGGCGACTCGCTTAGGGAAGTACAGCTTCAAATGATCGCAAAGCCCGCTCGCCGACATCCGTTCTATTGGGCCTCATTCATCCAGGCGGGTGACTGGAGGCCTTTGGATACCGTTCGGTAACAGTCAAACAATTTGCCGAAAGATTCGATTCTCAAGCGAAATAGATCCCGCATTTTGTCTTTAGGGAGTGAAGTAAAGAATCCCTGCGATTTTGGAGGACTATCTCGTGAGATCAAGTAATTCTGTAGTAATCGTCGCGGCTATTTTGGTGTGCGTGACGCTCGGATGCAGTATGCTCGGGCGATCAGGTTCAGGCGGTGCGTTTAACGACCCGCAAGGAAAGTTTACGGTGAATTTCCCGGGCGGCCCCGGCGGTGTAAAAGAGGAAAAGAGCGAAGCGAAATTTGCTGTCAGCGGTAATACCTATTCGAAATCGTTCGATAACCGCTCCGACAACTACCGGAGCTATGAAGTTCAGGCACTCGGACTTGGTAGTTCTGCGACAGAGGGCAAAGACCAACGCGAAATTCTCAAGATCGGCCTAAACGGTTGGGATGATGAGCCCGAGACTGTGGTAAAGGATACATCCGTCAACGGCCAAAAAGCCTTAGACAGCGTCCGGACGATCGAGATCGGGCCCGCTAAGATGACATTTCGAGAAGTTGTCCTTTGGTCAGAAAAGGACAAAAAAATGTACATACTTCAGATCGCTGCGACCAAGAAAGAGAACGTATCCGCAAAAGAAGCTAACGATTTCGTTGAATCATTCAAGCTTCTTTGATGAAGTGAAATTCAATGAAAAAAAGCCCTCCGATATGCGTCGGAGGGCTTTTTTCTATGAAACGGATGCGTGCCTATTTAACCTTCATCCCTAGGTTTTTCACAAGAAAACCATAGATATCGGTCTGTTCCTCGATCTGTTTCGCCGTCGGCTTGCCAGCCCCGTGACCCGCTTTGGTTTCGATGCGAATCAGAACAGGTGCGTCACCCGCTTGGGCCGCCTGCAATGCGGCCGCGTACTTAAAGCTGTGGGCAGGGAAGACGCGGTCGTCGGTGTCGGCAGTTGTGACTAAAGTAGCTGGGTACTTAGTGCCAGACTTGATGTTGTGCAGAGGTGAATACGCGTACAACACCTTGAAATCGGTCGGGTCTTCCGGATCCCCGTAATCCGACTTCCATGCCGCCCCGACGGTAAACTTCGTGAACCGTACCATATCCATCACTCCGACCGCTGGTAAGGCAGCCCCGAACAGGTCCGGCCGCTGATTCAATACGGCCCCGACAAGCAGTCCCCCGTTAGAGCCGCCCTGGATCGCAAGCTTCTTGTTGGAAGTATATTTGTTCGCGATAAGCCACTCCGCCGCGGCGATGAAATCATCGAAGGTGTTCTGCTTCTTCAGCCTCGCGCCGTTGGCCCACCACTGCTTACCGTATTCCGCTCCACCGCGGATATTGGCAACGGCGAACACACCGCCCATTTCCAGCCAGGGAAGCCGACCGACCGAGAAACCAGGCGTCTGCGAGATATTGAACCCGCCGTATCCGTACAGCAGCGTCGGGTTGGTGCCATCGAGTTTTATACCCTTCTTGTGCACGATGAACATCGGCACACGCGTACCGTCCTTGCTGTTGTAGAAAGCTTGCTTAACCTCAAAATCGTCCGGGTTAAACTTCACCTTTGCTAGCCGGAAAAGGGTGCTCTTGCCGGTCTTCATGTCGTAGCGGTAGATGGTCGGAGGAGCGTTGTAGCTTGAGAATGTGTAAAACGTCTCCGTGTCCTTTTGCCGTCCGCCGAAGCCACCCGCGGACCCGATTCCCGGAAGAGTGACATCGCGTACATGCCTGCCGATTTTGTCGTGGATCTTTATCTGCGTATACGCGTCTTTGAGGTAATTCGCGACAAACTGGTCGTTGATCATCTGCACGCCGCCGAGCGTCTCTGCGGCTTGCGGAATGATCTCCTTCCACGCGCGGTCTTTTTCGAGGACATTCACGCTCACAAGCTTTCCACGCTCGGCGTCTTTATCCGTGCGAAGGTAAAAAATGGGGCCGTCGTTTCCGACGAAGGACCAGCTATTTAAGCGATCGCCGACCAAGGGCACTATCGGCGAATCAGGATCCGAAAGGTCTTTGAAGTGGACCTCATTCATCCTTTGCGTTCCCTTTACGACATTGATCACCAACCACTTTCCGTCCTCAGTCACGAAACCGCTGAGGAACAATTCGCCATCCTCGGGCCGCTCATAGATCAGCTTGTCTTCGGATTGCGGCGTCCCAAGTTTATGAAAATAGATCTTGGGGAATTTACTCGCGCCCTTGAGTTCCGCGCCCTCTTCCGCGTCAGGGAAGCGGTTGTAGAAGAAACCGGAATTATCTTTAAGCCACGAAACACCGCCCTGCCGATTTGGTCTGAGCGTGTCGGGAAGATGTTCACCTGTTTCGGTGTTCATTACCTTCCACTCAGTTCGGTCGGAGCCGGACTTAGCAATGCCGTACGCCCACAGCTTTCCGTCGTCCGTGAACGACGATCCGCTGAGGGCGGCAGTGCCGTCCGCCGCGAGTTTGTTCGGATCGAAGAATACTGTGCCCGTATCGTCGATTGACTTGGCCCTATACCAAACGCTTTGGTTTTGGAGCCCGTCGTTCTTTGTGTAAATGTAAAATCCGTCAGCGATCTTTGCCGGTGCACCGTAACGCTCGTAATTCCAGAGTTCGGTCAAGCGAGCTTTGATCTTCTCTCGCTCCGGGATCGTGGCCAGATAAGCGTTAGTTATCTTGTTTTGGGATTCGACCCACGCCTGGGCATCCGCAGATGTCGTATTCTCCATCCACCTATACGGATCAGGGACGGAAACGCCGTGGTAGTTATCGACCTGTTCTACCTTCTTGGCCTGCGGATACGATATGCCCTTCTGGGCAGGCATGATCCCGGCAAAGAGAGATACCAATGCAACGGAGAGTATTCCTTTTCTAAACATTTCGGGCTTTATCCTCATCGAACGGAGTGTTTCGATGATTATAAAGCCCGAATAATGTTTAGCCAATTGTCTTGGCCTTTTAGAACACGTGTATCTGCTCGCTTACTGATGTATTCGAAACCGAACCGACTGACTGGATCTGTTCCTGCGGAAGCCACGCGGGCCTCTGGTAAAGGAGTGTTTCAGTTTCCTCGCGTGCCTTCGGTTTAGCGATAAGGAAGCCCTGCCCGTAATCGCAACCCAGATTCTGCAGCAGGGAAAGTTGATTCTCGGTCTCGATACCTTCGGCGACGACCCGCATTCTCAAATTCTTCGCGAGCGATATGATCGTCTGCAGGATCTCTGAGTTCTCGCCGCTCTCACCGACGGTGTACACGAACGAACGATCGATCTTGAGAGTGTCGAATGGAAGCCGATGTAGGTAGCTGAGGCTCGAGTAGCCTGTTCCGAAGTCATCAATGCTCAATTGCACGCCGAGACTCTTCAGCTCATTGAGCATGTTGATGGAGTGCTCCGGGTTTTCCATTGCAGCGCTTTCCGTGACTTCGAGCTTGAGCGTGGCGGCTGCGACCCTCGAGGCGCTTAGTGCGTTCTCGACATCGATCACCAGGTCGTTGTCCGATAGATGTTTGCCGGAGATGTTCACGCTGACGATCAGCCCGGCGTAATCCGGACCGATCTTCTGCCATTTTGCGAGCTGCCTGCATGCCTCTTCGAGGATCCATGCCGTTATCGGTTTGATCAACCCGGAATCCTCGGCAATCGGGATGAACTTACTAGGAGGTATCATCCCGAATTCGTTGTGATGCCAACGCAGCAGTGCCTCAAACCCGATAAGACGACCATCGCTCAGAGAAATTATGGGCTGATAATGAAGTGAAAGCTCGCCACGGTCCGCTGCATGCCGGAGATCCATTTCAAACCGTACGCGCTCCAGGAAGCGGGCACGGAGTTCCTTAGTGAAAACCGCTAGGCCGTTATTTTTTTCCTTCGCGTAATGCATCGCGATATCAGCATCGCGGAGGATCTCTTCAGGGGTGTCGTACTCCGCATCGCAAGGCGCGATGCCGATATTCACGTCGACCGAGATGCGATTACCGCTAAGGGAAAACGGCTGCGTGATGTTCTGGTATATCCGACGGGCGACCTTTTGCGCCTTCGCCGTTGAACCGAGTCCGCGAAGGATGATCGCAAATTCGTCGCCGCCGATGCGAGCAACAACGTCTCTCGGGTCGAGCATTCTAACGAATCGCTTCGCGGCGATGGTTAGAACCTTGTCGCCGATCGTGTGCCCGAGCGTGTCATTGATGTTCTTAAAGCTTCGAATATCAAGGAACAAGACCTGAAATTCGGCGGACGGATCAACCTTATAATCCGCGATCATGCGCCGCAGGACATCGCCGAACTGTTTCCTGTTCGCCAAGCCGGTAAGAGAGTCGTGAAGAGCGGCGTGTTGAAAGTCTCGCTCGCTCTTGCGTAGGGCTTTATTCGCCTGCTCCTCTTTCGTCAACGAGATGCTTAATTGCTGTGCGAATTCCTCGGCTTCAAGCCGGCGAGTACGCTCAGTCTCGGCCTTTTGTCGTTCTGCTTCCTCAACTTGCGCGATCGCACGGTTTATCTCATTTATCGACTGCCGGTAATTCAGGAATGCAACCACGACGCCGGTGCCGGTGATGGCTGCAGTAACGATGTCACCGTAGTTGATGAGTTTATAAACCAGTCCGGCCAAGCCAGCACCCACAATGTGGGACATCGAGCTCGAGAAGCAATCGCGCTTCCACGTTTCCCAAAAATTGGATTGATCCTTAAGTGCCTGAAAAATGGCGGCAGCCAAAGACGAGACCAGGAACTGCGTTATCGCGAGACAGCCGATGACGGTTATGAGGTGCTGAGTTTTCGATAGGTCGAACCGTGTAGCATCGACCGATTGGATGGCTGACCAAACCCCAAACGTAGCAGTGGTGGCGACAACATTTATCGCGATGTTCGCCGGGATCATCATGCGACCGAAGACGAAACCCCTTGACCTTATGTAGAGGCAGTTCGCTGACATTTCCACCGCCGTGAGGAGAATTGCGGCCTGTCCGCCGTACCTGAGGAAAGTCAGCAGAACCAATGCATCCGCGAAGCTAATAGCAAATTTCGAACGGGGCAAGGTAAGCGTCATTCGAGGAGCAACGAGCACGCCGAACGCCAGCAATATCAAGAATCCGAAATCGAGCGATGCAAAACGAACCGTCAAAGTAGCGGACAGTAAACATACTGCGCCAACTGCGATGACAGTCGCCTTAGAAAGGTTAGAGAATCGCTCCGATCTCATAAAGGGAAGGGGCCAGGCTGTGTGGGACGCCATGTTGTGGGAAATTGGCCAGCAAAGGTGACGTGACCGGCCAAACGAAGTTTAACACCTATTCAGGTGATAATCCAGATATTTTTTTAGAAATACCAGAACGGATTGGATACTTCGGTAACAGTTGGCGACTGTATACGAGCTTACCAACGGGATAAGTAGCGTAATTGCAACAGTTAGCCTACAGAAACGCCATTGGTGGCTACTAGGTATGCACTTTCGAAAACTATTTTATGATGATCCTACAAATCAACGATTCTCTCTAAACTATTGAGAACACAAGAGTTGCGTTGCCGGGTTTTATTTCATATGGCTTTGGCACGCGCCTTGAACTATAGGGAGCAGCGAGGGGCGGAAAGCTCCAGATTTGAGAAACCCAGGAGAAGAGAAATGAAAAATATTAAAGGATATATCACAGCCGCCACAATGTTCGCAGTATTGTCTTTCGGTGCGACCTTCACGCACGCAGGTATCATCGTAGCCGGTAGGACCGATGCCGCCGCGATGACGACCTCGAGTGACGACCCGTGCACCGACACGTCCACAGATCTCGGCGGGATCATCGTTGCCGGAATCACGGCTGCTGCCCAATACGTTTCAGGCGGGATCATCGTTGCAGGTGCCCAGCAGGAAACCTGCGGCATCATCGTAGCTGGTTAAGCTCCCACACCTACCTTAATACAGGGTTTTCCCACACCGTCGGGC
>JAEZJR010000284.1 GCA_023415725.1 Acidobacteriota bacterium | reverse complement strand
GCCGAAAATGCTCATTTCGGCTGACCACTTTTATCTTTTGCGAAACAAGGGACATTTCGCGGCGAAAGTGGCGATCTGGTGGAGTTGGCCGGAGGTGGTCCCCCGTCTCGCCATTTTCGTTGTCCTTCCCGCGTGTTCCGTGCTTGCCGCGGTTTTTGTTTCTTATTTTCTTATTTCGCTGTTGAAGAAGGTTTTGAACCACGAAAGAAGAAAAGAGGAAGAATGAGGAGAAAAAGGGAAAAAGGGGGGTCGGGGAAAGTGGAGGGGGGTATGGGGATGGTCGCGGCGGGAGGCGTGGTGTGGTGGTTTATAAAATTATTCTGATCGGCTTTACCATGGGCGGCTTTTTTGCGCTATAGTTCGCGGCATGCCGATACAATATGAGATCGACTGCGAGTGCGGGATCGTGCGCCATGAGTTTACGGGGGCGATCACGGTTGAGGAACTTGAAACGTATTGGCGGAATTTCCTTTCAGAAAATGGACTGCCGCAACCTCTTGCGCTATACACCGACATGCGTAACTGCAGCATGGAGGTTCATGGCGAGGACATCCATGCGATGGTGCGCATGGTGATCGAACCGATGCTTGGTGATCGGAGGTTGATCGCGGCCGCCGTCGTCGGTTCTACGACGGAGTACGGCGTTACGAAGCAGTTCATGGCCTATTCGGAGCGGTGCGGGGTGACGGAGGTCTTCGTGGACCCGGACGAAGCCCTTCATTGGCTTCAGACGGCCCGCGAATGCCTGCACGCGGCGTGAAGCTGAACTCAGTTGATGAGATCGGCGGGCGCCTCGATGAGGGTGTCCAGACAGCGGAAGTCGCTCAGATCGAGCTCTTGAACGGACGTGAACCGGTTGGTCCGCACGCCGTCCAGCAACCCCTCCATTCGGAAGCTCAGGTCGCGGAGTTCGGTCATCAACTCGTCGTCGATCGGGTTTTCTAAATTGGTTATTTCCATCAGCCCCCAGGGTGCGGGGAGGGCAGCAACATTCTAATACGTAGATGCCGCCAAACCCAATAAGGATCATCACCACTAAGAAAATTCGTTCAAATCCTACCCGGCACGTTGTATAATCCCGATCACCTGCTAAAAAACAAGACCAAATTCTTTCCACGGCACGCGAGTGTCTCAGATGGAAGCCGGTCAGCGAACGCTATGTAAAGGGGGTGCACCGATGACCGAACCGTACTACTTCAGGGACGAAAAGGAGCTTTTCGCGAAGATATTCGGGATTTCGGAAGAATTGACGAGGAGCCTCAAGATGGCCCGGCAGGATGCCGATGTACAACCCCAAAAGCGGAAGCCCAGCCGGGATGTCGGACCTCGAAATGCGGATCAGGGCGAAGGCCGAACGCATTCGAACCCTAACTAATGCAAATCACAGAATACCTGTAGATCGAGCAAGTTTCTTTTCAAGACGGAGCTTTCAAGCGCCCCATAGCCCCAGGTGGTCAATTAGTATCTTCACGCCGATCAGGATCAGTATGATCCCGCCTACCATCTTTGACCGCCTACTCGCGAGCGATCTGTAACGATGCCCGAGCAGGACCCCTGCGAGCGAGAGGGTGAAGGTGACGGCTCCGATAGTCAATGCCGGGACGACGATGGAGGGCAGGAACAGCAGCCCAACGCCGACGGCGAGAGCGTCGATGCTGGTGGCGACCGCGAGCGTTAGTAGATGCAGGTAGCTGATGCGGCTTTCCGGATTCCCTTCTTCGTGCTCGGGCTGCAAGTCGTCATAGATCATCTTCCCGCCGATGGCACCGAGAAGGGCGAAGGCGATCCAGTGGTCGTAGGCGAAGATCAGTTCCTGGAACTGGTGGCCGATGAACCAGCCGATCGCAGGCATAAGGGCCTGGAACGCCCCGAAGAAAAGCGCCATTCGCACTCCTTCGAAACGGGCCAGACGTTTGGCGGCCGCTCCATGCCCAACAGCGACGGCGAACGCGTCCGCCGAGACACCCAAAGCCAAGAGAAATAATGTCGTGATCGTCATCGATCTGATTGTGCGTTCAAAAGCAAAAGAGCCAGACCCGGTGCAGAACCGGCCACGCCCCACCTAAGGCAAGGCGCCGGTCCGCACACAGGTCTGGCTCTCGGAAGTCTTTTATCGACCGGCCCCGGAGCGGAAGCATGCCGCTTCAGTATGTCGACATCCGGGGCGCCGCTTTTCGGATGCGGCTAAGCTACTCCCCTGCGGGGATAAATGAATTATGGCACAGACCCCGGACTATTTCATCTGATCGCTGGGCGCTCTCGGATCGAATGCCGTCTAGTTCAGGTCAGATCGGCTCTCCGGGACGGTCCCATCCAAGGGCCCGGTCGGCGCTCCAAGTGCCGCCGCCGGCGACCGCAAGATAAAGAAACACGAAGCAGTACAGTACCGCCAGTTCTCCGCGGTTCACGAGCGGGAGGAACCCGCCGGGGGCATGGACCATGAAATACGCCACGGCCATCATACCGCAAAGGATGAATGCGGTCGGACGCGTAAAAAGGCCGAACAGGATCAGCAGGCCGCCCACAAGTTCGAGGGTGCCGGCGAATCCCATGAACGACGCGACCGGCACGGCTCCGCCCTGGCCCGGCGGGGCGTTAAAGAGCTTTTGCGTTCCGTGGGCTATGAACATGAACCCCACCACCATCCGCAGCACGCTTCTGAGCCGCGGGGCCCAATCCCTGTAAAATCCGTCGAATCTAGCCATATTCGCCCCTCCTTGATCCACTCCGCAATATGCGTCGGATTATACCGCATTTCGGAGAGGTCAGATTTCCACTTTTTTGAGGCATAAGCAGGCCGCTAGGGCGCATCTGAACGTTTTTCACCTCTCCAAATATGCGTAATTTGCTTGTCGGTTTGTTTTTGGGTGCGGCTTTGACCGCGGGGTTCGGAGCGTCGGCCGCAGCGCCGAAGGGGCCGCTCGTTTCGGGGCAGAGCGGGCCGCTGAAGTACGCGGTGATCGTCGGGGGCGAGGTCGAGTGCGTTGACCCATGGGTGAACGTTCAGGGTAAGACCATCGAGTGCTACTCGCCGCCGGCACCGCCCGCGGAGCAGCCGGACCCGATGCGGAACGTGGCGGAGTAGACGGAGATCTAGTTTGGGTGTCATTGAAGGCGCAGCCGATTTTGGCTGCGCTTTTTTTAGTTTATAAAGGCCAACCGGGGTCTAGGATTAACTGGCTATTTTTGTTCCTCTTGTTCTTCTTATTCTGTGGTTAACCGTCTTAACCACAGAATAAGAAGAAGGGGAAGAAGAAATCTGAACCGCGGAAGGCACGGAAGGCACGGAATAAAGAAGGATTTTTGCCCGCGAAAGGACGCTAAAGGGCACGAAAAACAAATCGATCCTTAAATTTTCGTGTTCATTCGCGTGATCCGCGGGCGAAACTTATGCGATCGTGCGGGCGGGGCCCGAAGCCACCCTGACGCGATCCGCCCCTTACCAGGGGCGGTACTGACAAAGCGGGGGCGCTGACGCGATCCGCCGCATATCTGCGGCGGTTCTGACAAGAGGGCGGTACTGACCAGGGCCGGGGGCCATATTTTTTGGCTGTGTAGCAGGCAATACAATTCGAAAAGAATAAAAAAAGATATTTTTGAAATATCGAATAAGTTGCAGGCTGACGAACGTTTGCGGACGTTGTGGGTGCTTCTGGGGTTATGGTCGCGGCGGAGTTGTTTTTGGAGGATGCGGCGGGAAGCGAGACGGACGCTACGGGTGGACTTTACCCGCCATACATGCCGATGGACGAGTTCGTCGATGTGGAAGGTCCGAGACCGCTGGGCTCAGACCTCAATCAGCGTATACCGCGTTTCACCCGGCCCCTCGACACTAGCGAGAAACGATATGTGGAAGGATGCACGACGTGGTTCGACGAAGCGGACCAATATTACGGCAGCGATGCAGGCCCCGGCCTGACGTTCAGCATACGAGTGGACGGTCGGTTCACCGAAGTTCTCAAAAAACAGATCCCTTACAGCACGGATAATCCGGCCTCAACCCCCGCGATCTGGACCAGAAAGCGGGGAGGGCAGGCATGACGGAAACGGACAAGTCGCTCGTTTGCAAAGATACAAGCAAGCAGACGATGGAGTTGGCCCCGGTGGATCCGCGCATCAACTTCCCGAGCTACGTGTCCTTCGACGAGTTCATCGATGTGGAGCGCCTGCGGTCGCTGGACAGCTACATAAGGCGGCGGATCGAAAAGCACATTTTGCAGAACGAAGACCCGAAGTTCTATACGGGGCCGTTCACGATGGAGAAGGGGCAGACGAGATGGCCGGGTTCGCGAATGATCTATCTCGCCGCGTCGGAATTGCCGGACAGTTATTTCGACCTCGACCGCACCGAGGTGTGGACGCCGACCGAGGCGGCCTCGGAATTCACCCTATTGATGGACTTCATCGCGACGCTGCCGTTCGAGGCGACGGGGCGGATGATCGTGATGTACGACAACGAGCCGCGCGAGGTGCCCCCGCACCGCGACCACACGGAAACCGAAAGACTCCACGAATTCATCTGGATGCGCACGAACAAGGACAAGCCGTTCTACATGCTGAACTGCGACACCGGAGAAAAGGAGTACTTGGAGGGTTACTCGGCTTGGTTCGACTCGGTGAACCAGTTTCATGGGAGCGAACCGACCGACAGGCTGGCGTTCAGCATACGCGTGGACGGGCGGTTCACGGAAGAGTTCAGAAAACGGATCCCACGGCCGGAATACAACGCGGCTTCAACGCCGTCGCTGTGGGCGTCTCTTAACGAGCAAAGGGCAGGTTAATTTTTTGCGATGATCATTTACGTAAGCGGATTATATTCGGGCACGAACCCTCAGCCGGGGGTGGGGATAGCCAGGTCGCTGAGGCAGGCCTTCCCCGCGGCGAAGCTGGTAGGAGTGGAATATTCCAACAGATGCTCCGGCGTGCACTGGGGCGATTTCGACGACATCTGGCTGCAGCGGCCTTGGAGCGAGCTGAACCTTAAACGTCACGCCGAGGAAATACAGGAACGATTGGACGCCGGCGGCTATTGGATCTCCAGCATCGACCTGGAGATCATGTGGCTTGCAGAGACCTTCCCGGACGGGCATCCCAACCTACTGACCCCGCCGATGGAAGCACTGAAACGCGTTTCGAAGCCGGAAATTAAGGCAGCGGAACAACTGCCGGTGCGGATACCGGAATATGTGACGACGGATCTTTCGGACTGGGAACTTCACGGATTTTGCCGCGAGCATAACTGGAAGGTTTGGCTGAAAGGGCCGTATTACGAAGCCGTGCGCACGCCGACATGGGACACGCTGCAGCATTGGCGGACGGTACTCTCGAAGGCTTGGGCGACTGAAACGCTTTACCTGCAGGCGCATGTGACGGGGTATGAGGAGTCTGTGATGTTCGCGGCGTATCAGGGCGAACTGCTCGATGCCGTGCACATGCGAAAGCGTGACCTTACGGAACTCGGGAAAACGTGGGCCGGGGACACTTTGGACGTTGAGCCGGAGATGCTCAGTCGTCTGCGCGAGGTGGTGCGGGAGCTGAACTGGTCGGGGGGCGGCGAGTTTGAGATGGTGCGCGACGCGGGCGGGCAAATGTGGCTGCTGGAGTGCAACCCCAGGTTCCCCGCGTGGGTGCACGGTTCTACCATTACCGGCCGCAATATGCCGGCGACGCTCGTCGAGCGGGCGAGCGGCACGAAGGCAAAGAAACAGGACCCGGAAGCGGCGGAGTTCACCCGCGTTGTGATCGAGATACCGGTGCGCGAGGATTTTCCTCTTTCGCCGCTGCCCGAGCCCTTCGGCGGGGCGGTCGGCCACTCGATGAAGCACCCATCCGGGCTTATCGAGTTCGCGCAAAAGCTGCACCGCTCGGACGCGCAGCCGAACCATTCGAACGGTCATTCGAAGATGATCACGGCTACCGAGGATGACATCCCCGAAACCTATATTCGCGACCTCGAAACGGTGGACTTCGAAAGTCTCCGCACCCCGGCTCCGCTCTATTTCGAGCAGACGGCGGCAGAGATCTTCAAGCGGACGGCGGAGATCGCGAGAGAGGCGTCGGTTGAGCTGCATCCGACACATGCTTACAGCATCAAGACCAACCCGGACGAGCGCCTTATCAGGCTGGCGAAGGCAAACGGAATGCTCGCCGAGGCGATAAGCACGCTTGAGGCGAAGAAGGCCGTGGAGGCGGGTTTCCGCACGAACGAGATCATACTGAACGGCCCGGCAAAATGGTGGCGGCGCGAGGAATTACCCGACGGCGAATACCACGCGGTGTTCTGCGATTCGGTGGAGGAACTCGAGCAGGTGGTGAAGGATGTGGACCGCGGAACGCTGCGAACGCGCACGCTCGGGGTGCGCCTAAGGACGCCGAACATCACATCGCGGTTCGGGATACCGATCGACTCGCCTGAGCTATTTACCGTGCTGATCAACGCGGTGAGGAAGGTGCCGAGAGAGGTGCGATTCGGGATCCATTTCCATATGGCCAGCAGCAACGTCGGCGTGAGGCAGTGGCGGCATCTGTTCAAATCGATGCTGCGCTGGTGCGGTGCGGTGGAGGCTCTTTCAAATCGCGTAGTGGAGACGCTGGACATTGGGGGCGGGTGGTTCCCCGGCGATATGCACCGCAACGACGGGCACGAGTACCGTGAGATCGTGAAGTCGATCGGCGAGCACATGACGAGCGTTTCGGAACTGATCTGCGAACCCGGAAAGGCGTTGGCGCAATCTTCGATGGCTTTGGCGATGCGGATCCTCGAGATACGGCGTTACGTGTCGGGGTCGTGCGAGGTGGTTATGGACGGCTCTATCGCGGAGCTGCCGATGCACGCTTTCCAGCCGCACAGGATCCTGTCGCGCGACTCGACGTCGGGGGATTGGCGATCGCTGCAACGGGGTGAATCGCTGCTGCTCGGACGGTTATGCATGGAGCACGACATCGTGGCGGCCAACGTTGAAGTTCCGGAGGACGCAAGGGCGGGAGATGTATTCGTATTCTGCGACGCGGGCGCGTACGACAGGAGCATGAGTTATGTATTTGGATGCGGGTAGAACAGAGGAATCGCCGGTGTACGACGCCGGCACGGGACATTGCGGCAACGAGATCTACGGTGCGTGGGAGCATTGGCAGCCAGCGCGTGTTTCGCACCACGGACAGGCGTGCTGTGAGATCGTAAAGGAATGGATCATCGCGACGGATCTTTCCCTGCTGAACGGGGCGAACGAACTGACCGGGCCGCGTTGGCTGAGGCACAGGTACGAGTGGGGGCCGACGCGTTACCCGATACATTGGTGCGAGATCGGTCGAGCGAAGGTGCTCGACTGCGGCGTGCACGCGGCGATCGCTCTGGAGGTATTTTTGGCTCGTGGGGTCCGGTGTTTCCGTGCTCAGTTCGTGCAGGAATATTCCGAAGGTGCCTCGGAGCAATGGCAGCTCAAGTGGGAAGACCGCGACGCCATCACGACATGGATCGAGGGCAAGCTGATCTACCACGAGGGCTGCGCGGTGAACGGAGCCGATGGAAGCACAAAGCTCTGGGACCCGAGCGCCGGGTGGTGGCTGGATCCGGAGACGACGTCGGGCTATGGATCGCTGAGGGCATTGCGGATACATGCCCCTGCTGGAGCAGAGGCGTTTCACTGGGGCGCCTACATCGTTCCGGCGAACGAGTGGGCCGTCATCGAGAGCCCGCCGACGCAGAGGCGTTTGACGAGCCTACCGAACCGAACATCCGGATCAGTGCTGCCTCTTCCGGCTCGAGCCCGGCTGAGATCAGCCGGATAGAACGTGCCTTGCGGGGGCGGAACTGATCAAGCGTCACGCCGCGCTCGTACGCCTGCAGAACGGCGGGGTGGATGTACGAGCCGCGGCACACCGCCGGGGTATTTCCAAGTTCCTCTGCGACGCGTTTGACCGCACGGACTATGTTCTTCTTAACCTCTTTCTCGTCCGCGGCGGGGCCGATATCGGCCAATTCGAGCGCGGCGAGGAGGGTTCCGCCCCATGTGCGGAAGTCCTTGGCGGAGAATTTTGGATCGGTCGCCGACTTAAGATAGCTATTCACCTGCCCGGGTGTGACGGCGTGGAGCTTTCCCGCTTCGTCTGTATATCGGAAGAGCTTGCGGCCGCCTCGGAGCGACGTGAGGTCCTTCATCACCATCGAAAGTTCGGGATCCACGAGCACTTTTCGGTGCTCGACGTGGCTTTTTCCTACGAAATTGAATTCGAGCTTTCCTCCGCGGCCGATCTTCAGGTGCTTCTTGTGGAGCGTGGTGATCCCGTAGGTCTTGTAATGTTTTGCGCTTAGGTCGGTTCCGACGCGGAAGTAGAGTGAGTTTATTAGGCGCATCATCAGGGCGAGCACCTTTTCCTTCGGCAAGCCATCGAGCGAGAGGTGCTCGTTGGTCATCTGCTTCAGCTTGGGAAGGTGCTCGCCGAATTTTTCGATCTTGGCGAATTTGCGTCGCTGCTGCTTCTCGGCGAACGAGGTGTGGTAGCGGTACTGGATACGCCCGCGCGTGTCCATTCCGACAACCTGGAGGCGTCCGCCCGGTTGAGGACATATCCTGACACTCTTCCATGCGGGCGGGATGACGAGCGAGGCGATCCGTTCGAGTTTTGCCGGGTCGGTGATCGGCTTGCCATCGCAGTCAAAATAGTTAAATCCCCTCTTGGGCGAGCCCCTCCGCTGCCACCATTTCGCTCGGCGGCCTTTGGTGATCATCTCGCGTGTCTTTGTCTTATCGAATACGTCTGCGGTGTGAGGCATAAGCGTAAAGTTTCGTGTCGGCAATTAATTTAATGCAGCGTACGGATTCAAACTCGGGGAATTACCTGCCTTTTGCATCGATTCAGTACGACGCTCATTGAACCGATCTCTCTAAGCAATTGAAAAGCCGCGGTTTTCGCGTTTGGCACGGGCGTTGCCAATGGAATTGCGAGCATTAAAAGCTGCGGTCGGAATACGGCCGGTTAGGTTTTAGGAAACAAAGGAAAAAGGAGAAACTCATATGCTTTGGACACTCATTATCGTTCTTTTGGTGCTTTGGGCACTCGGCTTCGGTTTTGCAGGAGCGGCGGTAGGCAATCTTATCCACATCCTTCTCGTTCTTGCTCTCGTGGTTCTGGCCATCCAGCTGATCACAGGCCGCAGGGCAGCACTTTAATCCGGCAGTTGAAAATCGGTGAGGCTCCGAGTCATTCGGAGCCTCTGCTTTGAACCGTAGTTTTATGTCTCTCAAACCCCGTATCCTCTACGTCGACGACGATGTCGCTAACAACGAGATGATGACCTACTGGCTTCGCGAGGAATGCGGTTACGACGTAGCCTCAGCGATAGACGGTAAGGGAGCCATCGCACTCATCGAATCGGAATTCTTTGACCTATATTTATTGGATTATTGCCTGCCGGATATGACGGCGATCAATCTTTGCGAAAAGATAAGGCAGATCAACCCGGAAGGGCCGATCATGATCTACAGCGCGCTTGACCGAAAGGTCGATCAGGAACGCGCGTTCCAGGCGGGTGCGAACCATTACCTGATGAAACCCGACCAGATGGGCCTGATCAAGCCGGAGATCGAGAGATTGCTCGGCAACGGGATGCATGCAGCCGCACAGGTGGTGAGCGCAGAACACCGGACCGTAGTCCACAAGGTCTCGCACAAACGAGTAAAATCTTCGGGCATCGTCTAAACGGATGCGACGATCTCGCGGAAGCGAACGGCGTCTTCGATCATCGTGATGTTGTTGAAGAAGACATAGGCGAGCTTTTTTTTCGGGATCATCGCGGCGAGCTCTTCGAGTTCCCCGTCTTCGTACGTGTACCGCCAGCGGACCCGTCCGTGCAGGCGGAAATAGCAGCGTTCGGGCGTGACGGTCGCCCGTGCGAAAGGATCGACGACGTGCCATAGATCAAGGTCCGTGCAAAGCTTCTTTATCGTCTCGTCACCCCACGCCGCACCGCGTGGCTCCCAGCAGAAATTCAATTTGCCACGATCGACGGTGTTCATGAACTTTTCGAAGTTCTTGATATTAGTTTTCGTCGGCTCGAATTTCGCCGGGCACTGGAAAAGCACGGTTCTGGCCTTTAGGGCCTTGGCGCTTGCGAGGGTCGTTTCCCAAGCCTCCTTCACGATGGGCGTGAACTTGAACGCTCCCGCGTCCGCCATTTCCTTCTCCGTTAATTTCCTTCTTAATCGTCTAAAAGTAGGGCTGCTTGACTCGTGAGTGATGAGCTGCCAGGCCTTCAGGGTGAACTCGAACCCTTCCGGCATCTCCGCACGCCAGCGCTCGAGCGTCTTGATCATCGGCGGTTGATAGAACGTGTGCTGGACCTCGACGCACGCCAGCGTCTGCGCGTATTCCTCTTTGGTCGAACGGAACCCGCATGTCCCTATCTGGAGGGTCCTTTTCATTTTGAAGATCGAAACACAAGCTTACCCGTCGGAAATATAAATTAAGTACGCAGTATTACTTAACCCGTTTTCGCGACGGACTATACTGCCCGCGCCGAGAGGCTCGCTATTGATCTTCGAAATGGTATTACGGTTCGCGCCGCCAGGGCGGAGCTATGAAAACGGGGCATTATTAGGAACAAACCTAAAGAAAAACGGAGGTGGAGAATGTCGCAAGTTGGGTTATCGATCTTAGTCCTGTTGGCGCTTATAGGGATCGCGACAGCGAACGCGCAAAAGGCGTCGTCCGCAGCAGCGAAGGGCTGCGATGCCGGTAACGGCGGGCTTACCCTACCCGCTGGTTTTTGTGCGACGATCGTTGCGGATAATCTCGGCCGTGTGCGGCATATCACGGTCGCTCCCAACGGGGATATATATGCGAATTCATGGAGCAGTTCCTACACGGACCTAAAGAATGCTCCCGGCGGCTACATCCTCGCCTTGCGGGATATGAACCGCGATGGGAAGGCCGACACTACCCAACGTTTCGGAACGGTCCATCAGGATGGCAAGCCGGGCGGCGGTACGGGCATCGCGGTATTTCGCGACTCCCTATACGTTGAGGATAACGGATCGATCGTGCGGTATCGCCTCGCACGAGGGCAATTGGTCCCTCAGGGGAAACCGGACGTTATCCTGAGCGGGATGTGGACCCAGCGAGGCCACATCATGCACCCGTTCGCGATCGCGGAGGATGGCACCATGTACGTGAATTCCGGGTCGATAACGAACTCTTGCCAGGAAAAGGATCGGACGATCGAATCTAAGGGGATCATGCCGTGCCCGGAGTTGGAACTGCATGCCGGAATCTGGCGCTACGACGCGAACAAGACGGGGCAAACTTTCTCGCCTGCGGAACGATTTGCCACGGGCACGCGCAACGTCGTCGCGTTGGCGTTGAACAGTTCCAACGAACTATTCGCAACGCTTCACGGCCGCGACCATTTAGGCCCGAATTGGCCGAAGCTCTACACGTTGGACCAGAACAATGAACTGCCTGCCGAGATCCTCGCCCGCATCGAACGTGGTGATGACTTCGGCTGGCCGTACTGCTACTACGATCCTGCCCAGGGCAAGCACTTGCTGGCCCCCGAATACGGCGGCGACGGCGGGAAGACCCAGGGGATCTGCGAACAAAAGAAACAGCCTCTCGCAACTTTCCCGGCGCACTGGGCGCCGAACGGAATGACCTTCTACAACGGCTCAATGTTCCCTGCGAAATATCGCGGCGGAGCTTTCGTGGCGTTTCACGGTTCCCATGACCGGACGCCGCTTCAAGGCGGTTACCTGGTCGCTTTCGTGCCGTTCAACGGGGGCAAGCCCGCGGGGCAGTTCGAGGAGTTCGCAACGGGGTTCGCCGGCGAAGAGGCTGTCGCAAGCCCCGCCGAAGCCCCTCACCGGCCCGTGGGTCTGGCTGTCGGCCCCGATGGTTCGTTGTACGTTTCAGACGACGTGAAGGGGCGCATTTGGCGGATCGTTTATGTTGGCGGCAACCAATAGACAGCTCTATTAGCCGGAACATCTGCATCTGCAGATCCGTAACGGGGGCATGTGGAAAGTATCGAGGGATCCTACGCCGAGAGTGACGCAGAGGTCGACCAACCGGGACTGCGCGAACTCCGTGAAGCGGTGGCTAACCGAATATCGGATCGGCTTCCGAGCGGGTCCTCGTTAAAAGATGACGGGCTTGCCGGACTGAACAGCGCGGTCAGCAGCGTGCCGGACGGGATGGCGAGCGGGATATTGGTCGGCGTGAATCCGATCTACGGCCTGTACGCCTGCATGGTCGGACCGATCGCCGGGGGAATTTTCTCGAGCACGCGGCTGATGATCGTCGCCACCACGAGCGCCGCGTCACTCTCGGCGGGGCAGGCACTCGGCGGGCTTCAGGGTGAAAGAAGGGACAGTGCCCTTTTCCTGATGGTGGTGATGATCGGGGCGTTTCAGATACTGCTCGGTCTGGTCGGGGCCGGGCGGCTGACGCGGTTCGTATCGTACTCCGTGATGACGGGTTTCATAATCGGGATCGCGCTTCTGACGGTACTGAGTCAATTCCCCACTATCTCCGGCTTCGAACCGACGGAGGGCGGCAACAAGGTCACGCAGGCGGTGGAGGTCGTGTATAACTTTCGGCGTCTTGATCCGTGGTCGCTCGCCGCCGCCGGTTTGACCCTGGCACTCGCGATAATTTTACCGCGTACCGTGCTCGGCAATTTTGGGCGACTCGCGGCGATCGTGATCACCTCCGTACTTGTCTATGCCCTCCAATTAAGAGACGTACAGGTCGTCCGGGACGTTGGCACGATACCGGCAGGCTTCCCCTTGCCCCACCTTCCTTCGCTCTCCGCGATCTCGTTCGACGTGGCTACGGGGGCCCTAGCGGTCGCGGTGATCGTGCTCGTGCAGGGGGCCGGAGTGAGCCAGAGCGTACCGAACCCCGGCGGGGGGCGTCGGAGCATGTCGCGAGACTTTATCGCACAGGGCGCGGCTAATGCAGCTTCAGGTTTCTTCCGTGGGTTGCCTGTAGGGGGCTCGCTGAGCACCACAGCACTCACGGTGCTTTCGGGAGCCCGAACCCGCTGGGCCGCGATCTTCGCCGGACTATGGATGGCGTTGCTGGTGATCGCCTTTCCCGGTCTGGTCGCCCTCGTCGCGATGCCCGCGCTAGGGATGCTGCTGATCATCGCCAGCGTCAGCACGATCAAACCGTCGGAAGCCACTTCGATATGGAAGACCGGATGGCGGTCTCGGCTGGCCGGTGCGACGACATTGCTGGCGACGCTCTTTCTACCGATCCAGGCCGCCGTCGGGATCGGAGTAGTTCTTTCCGCTTTACTTTACGTTAATAATTCGTCGACCGATATTTCCGTCGTAGAACTTAGGAAGCGAGACGATGGCATGCTCGAAGAGCACAAAGCGCCGAGGAATCTGGAACCGAACAAGGTAACGGTCCTGGACGTTTACGGACATCTATTTTACGCTGGTGCACGCACACTCGAGAGATTGCTGCCTAAGCCGAGAGACGTGGAAAACGCCGTTGTCGTGCTGCGGCTGCGGGGCCAAAGCACGCTTGGGGCGACCCTCGTCGAGGTGCTTGCCAATTACGCTGACAAGCTGAAGAAAGGCGGCGGGCGGCTTTACCTCACCGGTATCAGTGAGGAAGCCTACGACCAAATAGTCCGCACGAAAAAGCTTCGTCTTACCGGTTCGGTCCGCGCCTATGAAGCGACCTCGGTCCGAGGCGAATCGACGGAGGAAGCTTTTGCCGATGCCAAGGCCTGGCTGGTCGGCAAGACGGAGAGCGAGGAATAGGTCCTTAGGGAGGTCCCAATGAACGATAATGAATCCAATGAACGCAGTGATTTTATCGCCGCTCCGATCGATAACCTGATCGCGGTATTCCACGACGTCGAGGCTCTTTATGCTTCTATCGATGAGTTGAAGCGCGCGGGAATCCCCGAGGGAGCTATGCGGGCATTTGTAGGTGAGGAAGGGATCCGGGCAATGGACTTCGACGGCACGGAAAACGGACCGGCAGCGGAACTTCTACGCTATCTCCAGAAGATCGGACCGGACCGCACCTATCTCGACCGGTACGAATCTTACATGCGGGACGGCGATTGTCTCCTGATGGTTCACGCTCCGGAAGACGGACGGAGGCAACGCGCGGCGGAGATCCTAAAGAAAAATTCCGCACATCGCGTGACTTACTTCGGCCCTTTTTTGTTCGAGGAGGTCTAACCCCGGGAGACCGTCTCGGCTTCGTCAGCCTATGGAGATTTGACCAGGGACTATGGAAATTAACTTCGCGCTCGTAAATCTGGTCTACACGATCAGCCTCATGTCGGGGATGCTGGTACTTATGGAAGCGGGCCGGCGGATCGGTCTTCGGCGAATGGCTGCGGACTCCGACGGCGCCCGAGCGGGGATAGGGACCGTCGAGGGGGCCATGCTCGCCCTGCTCGGGCTATTGATCGCATTCTCGTTCTCCGGCGCCGCCGCCCGTTACGACCAGAGACGCCAGCAGATCGTGGAAGAGGCGGGTGCCATCAGCGGCGCTTACGCTCTGATCGATGTGCTGCCGGCGGAAGCTCAGGAGCCTCTACGTGAAACATTCAGGCGGTATCTTGATGCGCGGCTGGAAGCCTATCGCAGACTCCCGCAACTGGCGGCGGCGAAACAGGCTCTGGACCGATCTAAGGAATTGCAGGACGAGATCTGGAAACAGACCGTGTCCGCTACTCGCGATCCGGCGTACCAAACGGCCGCGATGCAATTTCTCCCAGCGATCGGGAAAACGATAGACATCTCGTCGAAGCGGACGGCCGCAATATTTTCGCACCCGCCAACGATCATATTTGTTATGCTCGCAGCATTAATGCTGATCTGTTCACTGCTTGCGGGATACGGTATGGCGAGCGTCAAATCGCGGAACTGGCTCCACACCATCGCGTTCGCCGGGATCCTCGCCCTGACATTCTACGTTATCCGTGACATCGAGTATCCGCGACTGCCAGGGCTCGTCGGGATGAACGATTTCGATAATGTGCTTGTGGAGCTAAGGAATAATATGCGCTGAGACGTCGAGAACGGGGAGAAGACAAATGACTACAAGTTCTAGCGGCCAAGCCGCGACATCATCGATCGGTGATGTGTTGGCGGGTTTGCCGGACACATCGCATTGGTTGGAAGACTTCTATAAAGACCTGCACAGACATCCTGAGTTAAGTTTTCAGGAAACGAGAACTGCCGGCCTGGCTGCTTCGAAATTGAAGGAGTTTGGTTTTGAAGTAATTGAGGGGGTAGGCAAGACCGGAGTCGTCGGGGTGATGCGGAATGGCAACGGGAAAACCGTCCTGGCACGGGCGGATATGGACGCATTGCCGGTGCGGGAGAACACGGGATTGCCGTACTCGTCGGAGGTTAAGCAGGAGGACGGTTCGGGTAACACGGTAGATGTTTCACACGCATGCGGACACGATGTGCATGTGACTTGTCTGCTCGGCGCGGCCGAACTTATGGCGAAGGAGAAGAACGCGTGGAGCGGAACATTGGTAACCCTGTTCCAACCGGCGGAAGAGGTGGCGGGCGGAGCGAAGGCGATGCTGGATGACGGACTCCGCGAGCGGATCCCGAAACCCGACGTCGCCCTCGCGCAGCATGTTTTATCATTTCCTGCGGGGAAAATCGGGACGACTGCGGGGCCGGTTCTTTCGGCCGGAGACAGTGTCCGCATCACTCTTTACGGTAAGGGAGCTCACGGTTCGATGCCGCACAACTCGGTCGACCCGGTCGTGCTGGCGGCAATGGTGGTGCTGAGGCTGCAGACGATCGTTTCGCGCGAGACGAAACCGGGAGAGTTTGCGGTGCTGACGGTGGGCAGCAGCGTTGCGGGATCGAAGAGCAACATAATCCCGGACAGGGCGGTACTCCTCGCCAACTTGCGCACTTACGATATGGACGTGCGGCGTCGGATGATCGAGAGCATAGAGAGGATAGTGCGGGCGGAATGTGAGGCGTCCGGTTCGCCGAAGCCGCCGGAGTTCGAATATTTTGATCAGTACCCACTGACCGCCAATGACGCTGAGGTCACCGAAAGGATCACAACAGCGTTTCGCGAGCACTTCGGAACCGAGACCGTCTTCGACCTCGGGCGCCAGACCGCAAGCGAGGATTTCAGTATCGTGCCTGATGCGTGCGGGACGCCTTATGTATTCTGGGGGCTCGGCGGGATCGACCGGGCGAAGTACCAGGCGGCTGTCGATGCGGGGCGTGTCGAGCAGGACATACCAGTGAATCACTCGGAGTACTTCGCTCCCGTGATCGAGCCGACGCTTTCGGTCGGCACGCAAGCGATGGTGGTCGCTGCGATGACGTATCTGGCAAAGTGAGGTTTCAGACATGGCTACTACTACAGCCGCCGCGACCGTACACGCGCAACCGAGCGCGAACCGGCTCATCCTAGGGATGGTGCTCGCCGTTGTCACCTTTTGGCTCTTCGCCCAAACGACGCTGAACGTCGCCCCAGCTATGCGGGCGGAACTTGGGATCAGTGAATCGGTGAACAACCTGGCGGTCAGCATAACCGCGCTGTTTTCAGGGATCTTCATCGTGGTGGCCGGCGGTCTCGCCGATCGAGTGGGGCGCGTTAAGCTCACATATCTCGGCCTGGCGCTTAGCGTCGTAGGGTCGCTGTTGATCGCACTCTCGCCCTCGGGGACGGCGGTATTTCTAATGATCGGACGCATCGTCCAGGGGCTGTCCGCGGCCTGCATAATGCCGTCGACGCTGGCGATGATCAAAGATTATTTTGACGGCGAAGATCGGCAGCGAGCGGTGAGCTACTGGTCGATCGGTTCGTGGGGAGGTTCGGGACTCTCGGCTCTATTCGGGGGTCTGGTAGCGTCAACTTTGGGCTGGCGGTGGATCTTCTGGATGTCGATCGCCGTCGCGGCAGTAAGCTTTTTATTGCTCCGGGATGCTCCTGAAAGCAGGGCTGCTTCCAGGGAAGCCGGCCGTTTCGACTGGTTCGGCTTCCTTGCATTCATCGTCGCGATGATTGCCGTGAATGTTGTGATCGGGCAGGGGTCGGCCCTCGGGTGGCTGAGCCCCACCGTGATCGCATTGGCAATAGTTTTAGTTCTTGCCGCGGTCGCGTTCTTTTGGATCGAGGTTGGAAACCCGAACGGTTTTGTCGACCTAAGGCTTTTCAACAATAAGACGTATACGGGGGCGACGCTTTCCAATTTCCTGCTCAACGGCGCGGCCGGGACGCTGCTCGTTGCCCTGTCGCTAGTGCAGCAGGGAGCGGGGCTGTCGTCGCTACAGTCGGGAATGCTTACGATCGGTTACCTGATCGCGATATTGAGCACGATCCGAGTCGGCGAGAAACTCCTGCGAAAGATGGGAGCGCGAAAGCCGATGCTGCTCGGGTGCGCGATAACCGGAGTGGGAATCCTGTTGACATCGATGACGTTCCTGCTAACCGGGCAGTACATGGTCGTGGCGTTCGTGGGATTTACATTGTTCGGCGTGGGGTTGGGCTTTTACGCGACGCCCTCAACAGACGCCGCACTGTCGAACGTGCCGAACGACAAGGCAGGGGCCGCATCGGGGATCTACAAGATGGCGTCTTCGCTGGGAGCTGCCTTCGGCGTGGCGATCTCGGCGGCTTTGTTTACAGCACTGAGCGGCGGAGGCTTCAGTTTCGAGCCTTTGTCAGAGCTCTTCATGGGGCGAACGGACAATATCGATATAAGGTTCGGGGCCGCCGTGGCACTGTGGTTCAACGTGGCGATGGTGGTGGTGGCGATAATAGCAATCGCGATGACGGTACCCAAAGACGATCCGCGCTCTAACCAAAAGGCTCAATAAACACGGCGGATGCTGAAGGCCGACGCGGGCGAACCCTCGGTGCAGCGGTAGCCGGCGACCTCGAGGGTGTTGCCCTTGGTGACAAGATGGTGGAACATCGGGCCGCGGTCTTCGTTACGGACGCGGTTGAGAGGGACGTAGAACAGGACCTTCTCGTCGTCCTCGCGTTTGACGGTGATCGCCGCGGACGTATCGGACTGCTTTATCTTGGTCACCTTGCCTGAGACGTTCAATATACTGCACGACTGCAGCCCCTGTAGATCAGCGATCTCGATCATTTTTTCGTTCGTGGAATAGGTGGGCCTCGCCCAATCCTGGGCGAGGACGGTAGAAGTCGTCAGCAGCGCGATAAATAAGAAGACCTTCATTTTCAATAATGTTAAGTATAGCCGCTGCTTAAGTTCAGTTCACGAAAATACATTCAACGATCAGAGAGCTCAGGCAAGACGAACGCGCCGATGTGAGGCTTCGACGTGTTCAGGCATGTCTGCAGGGCAAGGATAAGCGAGTCGCGGAGGCTTTCGGGCGTGACGATCGCATCGACGAGGCCGCGGGCGGCGGCGTGTTTGGCGTCGAGTTCGCGGTCGTACGTGGCACGGACCTTTTCCATCTCTGCGAGCATCGCTTCGTCCGGCTCCTTCCCTTCCTTTTTGAGTTTTTCGAGTTGCGTACCGAAGATCGCCTGCACGGCGGAATCGCCCTCCATCACACCCATTCGGCCGGTCGGGAGAGTGAAAATGAAATCGGGATCGAACCCCTGGCCGGCCATGGCGTAGTATCCCGCGCCTGAGGCGTGGTTGACGGTAAGAACGAGCTTCGGCACGGTCGCGGTCGCCATTGCTTCGACGAATCGTGCGCCCGCTCGAATGATTCCGGAATGTTCAGCCTCAGCTCCGACCATGAAGCCGGAGACATCTTGTACGAATAGAAGGGGCGTCTGGTGACGGTTACAATTTTCGATGAAGTAGGCGGTCTTCTCGGCAGATTCCGTATAGACGATACCGCCGAAGCGCGGTGGAGCACCGCGCTTGCCTTTGGACATCCCGCGCGAGTTGGCAATAACGCCAACGAGAATGCCGCCGATGCGGGCGGTTCCGCAGATCATTTCTTTGGCGAAGTCAGCCTGGAACTCGTCGATGCCGCCTTCGTCTAGGAAAGTGTTGAGGACGGCGTGCATGTCGTAGGGTGCACGGTGGTCTTCGGGGAGAAGATCATAGAGATTTTGGATTTTGGATTTTGGATCTCGGATCTCTGTTATTGAAACTCGTGTCGATTCTTTCGCCGGAAGTTCTCTGATGAGTTCACGGATCTTGGTTAGGCATTCTTCGTCGTTCTTTGTACGAAAATGCGCGACGCCGGAGATGGCGTTGTGGGTCATCGCACCGCCGAGGGATTCGTTGTCTATGGTCTGACCGGTGGCTCCCTTGACGAGGTTCGCTCCACCGAGGCCCATGAACGATGTCCCCTCCACCATGAGGATGACATCCGATAGTGCCGGAAGATACGCTCCGCCCGCCACGCACATTCCCATCACAGCCGAGATCTGCGGCACCTTCAGATACCGACGCATGATGGAGTTGTAGTAGAAGATGCGCGCGGCACCGTATTGGCCCGGGAAGACGCCGCCCTGGTAAGGAAGATTCACGCCCGCGGAATCGACAAGATAAACGATGGGGACGCGATTGCGCATCGCGATCTCCTGGGCGCGGAGAATCTTCCTGATCGTCTCGGGATACCATGCACCTGCCTTGATCGTCGCGTCGTTGGCGACGACGACGCACTCGCGACCCTCGATCCTCCCGACAACCGTCACCACCGCCGCGGCCGGAGCCCGGCCGTTATATTCGTCGTAAGCGACCAGAAGGCCGATCTCCTGGCTGAAAGTGTCTTTATCAAGCAGCAGGTCGATCCGTTCACGCGCCGTGAGCTTTCCCTGCTTGTGGATCTTTTCGATCTTTTCAGGGCCGCCGCCAAGTTTTAGCTTTCGCTCAAGGCGTAGGTATTCGTCAGTAAGAATACGAAGGCGGGTTGTTTGCGAATTGTTCATCTAGTCAAACACTAAAAAAACTTTGAAAAGCCATAACGGGAGAGGTGGAGTTTCAATCGCTCATCTCTGGTCCAAAGCGTCGCCTCGAGTTCGAGAGCCAATGCGACAAAAGCAATGTCGTCCATGTCAACGTCCCGAGTAAGTCTCCGTGCTTCTACCCAACTCCCGATAGAGATAAAAGCGTCGTCGATCAGCCTTACCTGACCGATCATAATGGTTAGGACCTTAAGCAGGTCTTCCCTATCGATATGTGACTTTTCTTGTATGCGAGGAGAATGCTCAAAAAGCTCGGCGACCCGAAAGTTCGGCGTCACGAATGAGATGTTCGGGTCCGTGAGTGTCCTGAGAATATCCGCGTTGCGCGAGATCAGGGCCGAGATAAATATGTTCGTATCGACGACAACTATCTCACTCATTTTCGTCGATCAGCTTATCAATGCGCGGGCCGTTCTTCTTCCACCACGAACGATTGATCTCCCTAGATATCTCGTCAGCCTCCGACTGAACAAGCTGGCTTCCACCGACGATCGATTCGGCCCTTACCAGCTCCAAAAGACGCTCGACCTGCTCGGGAGTCATTTCCCCGGTAGGGATCGAAATCGTCAATCGCCCATTCGTTTTTGAAGTTTCGATCGAGATACTCATAAGCTCAAGATTACACTATTTCCTCTCTTCGATGATAAATGTCGGCACCATGCCGCCGCCGGCTGTGACGTTGGCGAGTTCGCTGGATGATAGGCGGGTGAACGCGGAGCCGACGACGCCGTTGAAGAGGAGCGGGTCGAGGTCGACGAGCTGCTCTATCATGCTCCAGCGCTCCATTCCACCGCCAAAGACCATGGGGAATTCCTCCTTCGCAGTGCTGACGCGTTCCTGCACAAGATAATCTCCGTTTACGAGTGCGGTCTGGATCGCTTCGTCCCATTCCTCCGGCGTCGAGTTCCAACCGATGAATATGCCCTGGCCGCCGTAGTCGTCGTTGGGTTTAAGGACAAGCTTGTGAGCGTTCTCCCGTGTCCATCGGACGAGATCGATCTCGCCGCCACGGTTCATCGTTTCCTCCTCTCGGAACCTGCGCGTCCAGGGAATGTTCTCCCGGATCGCGGCGAGTTCGGCGTCGTTGAAGAGGTGCTCGTAACGTTCGTTAGTAAGGACGGCGAAGATGGCCTTTTTATGGACGAGTTTGCCGCGGAAACTGTTGACCATGCAGATCGCTCCCGCACGATAAGCGTCGAGCAGGGCGGGGTGCTGGTCCATTATCGGCAGGTATTCGTTAACGAGCAGGCGTTTGTAAACAACGTCGATCGCGAGGCTGCCGAGGTAAAGACGGCCGGCGTCGAAGTCGAGTTCGTCGGGCGAGGCGATCACCGCGTCGTAGCCGGCGGCTTCGAAATAATCCCGGAAGAGCTCGAATTCCTTCTGCGTCGGGAGACCCTTGAGATCGACGATGGCGATCACCGGTTTGCGATCCGCCTTCCCGCCGCAAAACTCGTCCCAGCAGCTCAAAAGCACCTCGAGCAATTTGGGCCGGCCTTCGAAACCTGTCACCTCGTAGCGCTCCATGAAACGCTCCATCACGGGAAGCGTCTTGAAGATCTCGGTGGCGGAATCGGCGTATGCGATGCCGGCCGGGCTTTCGCCGTTGAGTTCGACAAAGCTGTAGGCCTCGTCGGTGAGGAAAGAATCGAGCCGTGAAGTAGGCGAAACTTGATCGTAGCCCGGATCGATCTTAACGAGTTCCCTTTCGATCTCCGTGAGGCCGAGTTCGTCCAGGATCGCGTCGTTTTCGACGGCTGCGTCCTTCACCTTTTGCAATGCGCCCCAGACGACCTCGCACGTTGCTTTGACGCGGGCCCAGTCACCGGCGGTTATGAAATGCGGCCGCAGATAGGGCGATAGCGGGCGGCCGCCGAAGATGAGACGCGCCCGATTGAGTCCGTCATGGAGGACATGGTACGACTCGTTCGCGAGTTCGCCATCCTCGAGTAGAGAATGGTAATAATCGACGGCTTCTTTGAGCATTTTTAATTCCCCATCGCGACGACCTGATCGTATTCGTCTTCGGTAACGGACATAACGGAGATGCGGCTGTTCTTGACCAGCAGCATGTTCGCGAGTTTCAGTTCGGCTTTGATCTCGCCAAGCGGTACGGGTCGTTTGAATTTCTTACCGGCCTTTAGCTCAACGGCGACCCAGGCGGCGTCGTCCGCGGTCGGGTCTGCGAACGCCGCTTTCGAAACGGTAGCGAAGCCGACGACGGCCTTTTCGTCTCCGGAGTGGTAGAAGAGGACGTTGTCGCCCTTCTTCATATCGCGGAGGAAGTTGCGGGCCATGTAGTTGCGGACGCCGGTCCAATCCGTTTTCTTTTCCTTCTGAAAATCGTCGAACGAATAGGTGGAAGGCTCCTGTTTCACCAACCAATAGTTCATATTTAATTTATTTCAGCAGATTCGACGATATTTTGCCTCAAAGAACGCCAAAATTCCATGACAGACCAAACCGAACCCACATATGAACAGAAGTATCTCGCCAAAGCGGCTTTGCGCGAGAGCAAGAAGGGCGCCGTCCATTCCTTCGGCCTGGTAGGGATCGTTGAGGTTTGCAGCGAGGAAGAAGAAATATCCCGAAAGCACGTAAAGCAAGGCACGCGTTGGGAAACTGATGATACCGAGGGTGAGCACGAATCTCTGGGTCCACGGGCTGAGCTGCCACGAACGGTATGTCTCGATGAATTTGCCCGTGAAACCGCTGTAACACTCGGTGCCCGCTGCAACCATGAAGCCGATCGCGATAATCAGGACGACGAGGGCACCGAGGGGTATCGAAAGGAATACCCATGTGAGGTATTGCTCGGCATGGCCGTTCTCGACCTTGGTGCGGTTCGAAAGGATGATGCCTAGGGCGGTAGCGGCGAGGAAGAAGTAAAAGATGCCAATACCAACGGAGAGGCTCCGCTGGATGATCGCCATCACGCCTTTGCCTTTGTTATCGACATCCGCGAAGCCGCGGAGGATGTTCCATAGGCCATGGCCGATAGCACCGGCCACGATCAGAAGAAGCAGCACCCGCCCGAACGTCATCTGGGCGATCGCCGACATCGCACCCATCGGGTCGGCGATGCGTCCGCCGCGCAAACCCATGACGAGGGCTATGGCCGACACGCCTATAACAATGAAAAGAACGCCTTTGGTGTAAAAGCCGAATTTAGAGAGCGACCGTACCCACGGGTGGCGCACCACCTCTTCGGCGACCACTTCGGCCCCCTTGAAGGTTTCGACGATCGCCTCTTTAGTTTCCGCGTCCATCAGTTTCAGATGATACGGAATGCTTCCCAGCAGCGCTGTTCACAGGCGGACAGAACGCGAGATCAGCCTTTCTTTTGATTTTGGGCGGCTTTCTTGTTCAGCCAGCGAGCCAGGCGCTCGATGCTCGGACGCAGCGGCTTGAAGAGCTTCGCGCGGAAGCTGTCCTTATTCTGCTTCTCGCTCCATTCGCGAAGGTTCTTTTCGGCATACTGGCGGATCTGCGGTTCGAGGTTCTGCTTCTTTACGGAATGTTTCAGCGTGAAGAAATAATGCTGACCGACGAGCGAGAATATCAGCCCGCTGACGTTGCTTTTGAATGCCGACTTCGCCATCCAGCGTTTTGCCAGGCCCTCCGTGGGCTGAAGCAGCGCACCCATCGAGATCTCGAGCCAAGCGTTCTGGTTCTGGACGCGAGGATGATAAATGCCCGGAAGGTCGCCCTTCATGGGGACGTCAAGGTTCTTTAGCCTGGGATCGTTGATGTAATCTACAAGCTTGATCTTCTCAAGCCCGCGCTGATGCTCGATCGGGAGGAAATCAAGTGCGTTCTGGATCTGCTCTAACGCGCCCTTCGGAAGGTCCAGGGTGGACTGGTTCTCGATCTTTAACTTTGTTGCTCTTGCGGTCTTCTGCCCCGCAGTCTGAATCGCCATACGAGTATTTTAGCTTATAGACTCGCTTTCGGCGTAAAGGGTCTCGGGAGCAATGTCTAGTTCATCGTCCCAATTTACGGTACCGTAGGCTATATGAACGTTCTTAAAGTATTCAACGTTCTTTAACCGCCGAAAGATTCCCTTTTCCAGATAGGGTTTGGCATCGAAACGCTTGACCGCTCCGTCGTCAAATACTACGTCTAGCGTGTAATCATCATTAGCTTTTGCGGAAACAACTCTTTTCATGATCAACGAAGTGGATCGATCTTTACGACCTGCTCGCCGTTTACCGCCAATTCCCAATTTTGCATTAATTCGTCCCGCCGGATCTCGATCCAGGCCTCGACGAGTTTCAGTTTATTGCGGGGAATCGTGCCCTCCAAAACTTCCCCGTCTGAAATAGTGATGACCGCTTCTTCCCCACCACTTTGCACATGAATGTGAGGGAGGTGATGCTGGCGATTGTCAAAGTAATACATTAGCACAACGATTCCGTAAAAGGTTGAGATAACCGGCATAAGACGATCTAGTTGCGAATGTTCCACACTACCGTTGCGCCAGTGCCACAAAACGACGTTATAGCTGGAAGAGGCTGGCGAATATTATGGGACGTTCACACAAACAAGTTGCGGAACGTTAATTGTATTAGGGACTGCGGCGATGAACCAAACCACCATTTCAAAACCGATCGAGACAAAAGGCATAGGTCTTCATACAGGCGTTGAAGTTAACCTCAGACTGCGGCCGGCGCCGGAGAATACGGGGTACATTTTCGTGCGAACGGATCTGGATGATTTCGAGATCCCGGCCTCGGTCGAGTATGTTTCACACTGTTCTTACGCGACGACGCTGATGCGGCGGGGGGTAGTGCTTTCGACTTGCGAGCATTTACTGTCGGCGTTGCGCGGGTCGGGGGTCGATAACGCTTTTGTCGATCTCGACAACATCGAGATACCGATCCTGGACGGCTCGAGCGAGGATTGGGTGGAGTTGATCGCGGAGGTGGGCATAAAGGAGTTGGACGCGCCACGAAGGGTTTTGAAGGTGCTGAAACGGGTCGATTTCGAGGAAGACGGGCGGAAGATGTCTGTGGAACCCTCCGAACGGTTCGAGATCGAATGCGTGATCGACTTCCCTCACCCATATATCAAACGGCAGGCGTTCACTTTCGTGATGGATAACGGATCGTTCGGGCGGCAGATCGCATCGGCGAGGACGTTCGGTTTCGAGCACGAGATCGAGTTGTTGCGAAAGGCCAATCTCGCGCTCGGCGGTTCGCTCGATAACGCGATCGTGCTCACGAAAGAAGGGATGCTCAACGAAACACCGCTACGGTTTGACGACGAGTTCGTACGCCACAAGATTCTCGACATCATCGGCGACGTCGCACTCATCGGGATGCCGCTGCAAGGAAAAATCACAGCAGAGAAAAGTGGCCATGCCGTTCACGCCGCATTGATGAGCAAACTGCTCAAAACGGAAGGGGCTTGGGAGATTGTTTAACGCGTACCTTAAACATTCGCCAAGAGTCGTATCACTCAAGAGAGCCGCGTCCGCCGGCTCTGCTCAATCCGAATAGCAGAGTGATCGCCAACACGATGAGGAACCCCAATCGTATCAGGCTGAGCGTTTCCCAGAGGTTGGCTCGCCGCGTTAGTTCCGCGTCTACGGCTGTGCTGTATGTCGTTTGAGTGAGCGAAATAAGCTCAGGAACGAAATAGACAGCGGTAATCCCAAGAACCAGTACGTAGCTTCCTAGCGTGGTGAGAATGAACTTTCGCCGTTCTGTTTTCCAATTGAGCAAAAGAGCGGCCGTCATTAGCAACAGCGTGATCGGATGGATCGGGATCCAGAAATTCTGGGCGGTGAGAGCATGCGGGCCCTGGAATATCGACAGCGAGGCCGGGACCGCCTCGGTCCACACAGGTACTACGGCCAGATGTTCATACGTGGCTCCGCCGATCACCGTAATGAAGCTGATGCACGCGGATATTAGTGTAATTGTTCGGACCATTGGCTCTTTCCCTCCAAATGAATTCCCGAACTCAACGCGTAGCGTGACGCAAGCTTATATCATCGGCCGGCTTTAGCGTGGCCGCCCTTCCTACCAATCCTGAGTGTGGAACGTGCCTTCCTCGTCGACACGCTGATACGTATGAGCGCCGAAGTAATCGCGTTGTGCCTGGATGAGGTTGGCGGGAAGGCGGTCGGTAGCGTAGGACTTGAGGTAATTGAGCGACGCGGAGGCGGACATGCACGGGATGTCGGAGGAAGTTGCGAAATGGACGAATGCCTTTAGTAACGCCTGATACTTGCGGAGCGTCGGGACGAAGACGTCGGAAACGAGGATGTTCTCGAGGTTCGGCTCGGCCGCGTAGGCATGGCGGATGTCTTCGAGCAGTTTCGCTCGGATTATGCACCCTCCGCGCCAGATCTTCGCGATCTCGACCATGTCGAGTTCGTAGTTCTTTTCGACGGACGCAGTTTTCAGAAGCGAAAGGCCTTGGGCGTAAGTGGCGATGAACGCGGTGAGCAGACCGTCGCGGACGAATTCGATCGTTGACTCGCGCAGCTCGTCAGAAACACTTAGTTCTTCGACGACCACGCCGAGTTTCTTTGCCGCCGCGACACGCTCTGCCTTACGGGCTGAAATCTGGCGCATCGTGACTGCGGAATCGATCGTTGGGATAGGGACGCCAAAGTCCATCGCGACCTGTGAGGTCCATTTACCGGTCCCCTTTTGCCCCGCGGTGTCTAGGATCAGATCAACGAGCGGACGGCCTGTCTTATCATCCTGCTTTTTCAGAACCGTCGCGGTTATCTCGACGAGGAACGAGTTAAGCTCTCCGCGGTCCCATTCGTCGAATAGCGCGGCGATGTCGCCGTTGCTCATCCGGTAACCGCGCCGGAGCAGATCATAGGCTTCGGAAATCAGCTGCATCAGGCCGTACTCGATCCCGTTGTGCACCATCTTCACAAAGTGCCCGGCGGAACTGCGGCCGACATGGGCGGCGCAGGGTTCGCCGTTCACCTTGGCGGATGCCGCTTCGAGCATCGGGCGGACGTGCTCGTAAACGTCGGGGTTGCCGCCGATCATTATGCTCGCCCCGTGTCGGGCCCCTTCTTCGCCGCCGGAGACGCCAACGCCGAGAAATTCGACGTTTTTTTCCTTTAGAAGCTTTTCTCGGCGTTCAGTGTCGGAGAAGTGTGAGTTCCCGCCGTCGATGATGAGGTCGCCAGGTTCCAGATGCGGGATCAGTTCGGTGATGACCGCGTCGACTATGGGGCCGGCGGGTACGAGCAGCATTATTCGCCGTGGTCGCTCAAGACCCGCGACGAACCCTGGGACATCCTCGGCAGCGGCTACGGTGTAGTCCTTCCCTAATTCAATGAGAAGGGCTCGTTTCGCAGCGTCGAGGTCGTAGCCCAGGCAGGCGAAGCCGTGCTCCGCGACGTTTAGGAGAAAGTTGCGCCCCATCGTGCCGAGGCCGACCATTCCGAACTGAGCGTTTGCCATGAAATTATTATATGCACCAAACGTCAGCGAGAGCGACCTCGTTATCGTAATGCTCGGGCATATCTTCAAAATTCCACCAGGCCCCGATTACCATGAACGCATACGCGGCCTCGCGGAGATCGCGTTCGGCGATCTCAAATGTCCGCGAAAATTTGATCAGAGCCTTGTCGAGTTCCTCTGCGACGCCGGGTTTCCCGATTTGACACCAGTGAAGGTTGTTTAAGAATACGGCGATATCGTAAGCGACGTGCCCGATCAGGCCTTTTGGATCGATCGCGAGGAACGGTTCGCGGTCCGATGTGACGATGTTTCCTGGGTGAAAGTCGCCGTGAAGGTAATATATGAGGTCGTACTGCTGATTGAGTTTTTCGTAGATGGCGAGAGCTTTTTCGCCGTAGTCTTGCGGGAAGTCAGTTTCGCGAAAGCGGCGGAAACGATCGAACCAATCGTCAAGGAGGTGAATTTCAGTGAAGCCTGTCGGAGGCTGGGAAAGGATGGACTTTAGCACTTCGAGCGCCGGGTCGACGCAACCGAATGGGTCAGAGTCGAAATGTACGTCCATGGAATACCCGGGACGGGCTCGTTCAACGAGGATCGCAAAGCGTGAGCGATCTTCACAAAGGAGGTAAATGCAGCCTTTCCCTGCGCGTGACCGCAAGAACGCAGCCTCCGAGAAGATCTCGGTGCGTTCGTATGGAGGGGCGATCTTCAGCACAGCATCAAGGTCGTTCGGGGACGTTGCTGGGGCCACGAAGTTGTACTCGCCCTTCTCGAAAGGCTTCCCAACGTTGATACCCCAAGCTGTTTCGAGTTCTCCTACCATACCCGGCAAGTTTTCGAGCCATTCTTCACCGCGTCGACCGCAGATCGCCGTAACGTGTTTCACCAATTCGGCGGGCGGCGAATGTTTGTATAGCTCGGGCATCGAATTTGTTGAGCGGGAGCAATCCAGGCGGTCACCGCAATTGATCACTCGCTTGCTCCGAAAAATCGGCCGTTATACACTGCGAACACGATATGTTACCACTGCACGATGCGATCCGCCCGACCACCATTATCGAGTCCTCCAAACTCAAAGATCGCCTCGGACTCGACATCACGATAGCTTCCGAGACATTCCAGCACACGGGGAGTTTCAAGTTTCGTGCGGGGTACAATCTCGCTCTTAATGTACCGAACGACGAGATCCTAACGGCCTCGTCCGGCAACTTCGGGCAAGCGTTAGCCTATGCCTGCAAGCTGCTTCGGAAAAAGTGCACGGTCGTGATGCCGGCGACGTCGGCACAGGTGAAGATCGATGCTGTGCGGGGATTCGGTGCGACGGTGGATCTCATCGATACGGCAACGGTCGCTCGGAGCGAGCGGGTCAGGCAGCTGGCGGAACAGATGCCGGACGCGTATTACGCCAGCGCCTACGACGATCCGTTCGTGATCGATGGGAACTCGACGCTGGGCGATGAGCTCGCCGGGCGTGGATTCGATGCCGTGATCGTTCCGGTGGGCGGTGGTGGATTGATCTCGGGGACGATCAATAGTTTTTCGCGACACGGCGACAATGCCAAGATCTATGGCGCGGAACCTCTTCTTGGGAACGATGGCGCCCGGTCGTTCCGGGCTGGTGAACTGATCGAGAACGAAACCGAGCCGAAGACGATCGCGGATGGAGCTAGAACGGTGTCGCTCGGGAACCTAAACTGGCCGATCATCCGTGAGGGGACAACGGATTTCATAGAAGTGTCAGATGAGAAGATCGCGGAGGCGGTCAAGCTTTATTTCAATTTCGCTAATTTGAAATGCGAGCCGACCGGGGCGCTGAGCCTGGGGGCGGTGTTAGAGAATCACGAGCGATTTAAGGACAAACGGATCTGTGCGATCGTGAGCGGCGGGAATGTAGACCCGGATATTTATCGGCGGCTCATCTGATTTGAGTTTGTGAAAGTTAGGTGGCGTAAATCGTGGCCAAGCAATGTAACCACGGAAT
>JAEZJR010000192.1 GCA_023415725.1 Acidobacteriota bacterium | reverse complement strand
AAAACTGAAGGTGCCGTCGACTTGAGCCTGCCCGGAAACGACGCGTTGCTCGAGCTTATCGCCGCGGATAACAAGTTGAACCTTATCGTCGACCATGCCGCGCCAGAATACCTTTCCGGCGGCGTCCTGAGCGTAGGCGTCGAAGGCGAGAAAAATAAGCAAAAAGGGAAGGGCGGGCAATATCCTTTTCATAAAGGCCTCCTGGATCTGCTTCTTGGGGTATTTAATTTATCTAATTCGTACCGTGAACTCGAATTTTAGCTTACCTTAACCGTCAAGCCGTCCATCGAAAGGTTCCAATCCAGGACCTCGACGCCCGGCTGGGCCGCGATAGCCGCCTCCACATCGGCACGACGGCCTTCTTCGCAAAAGAACGCCATACAACCCCCGCCGCCCGCTCCGCAAACCTTAGGAGCGACCGCGCCGTTGGCCACCGCTGCGTCGATGATCTGGTCCATGTGCGGCGTGGTGATGTTGGGGGATAGTTTCTTACGCTGCGGGTGCGAAATGCGAAGGGTCTCGCCCACTACCTCCCAATCGCCGGTCAAAAGGGCCTGACGCATCGCGAGAGAAGTGTCGCGAATGCCTTCGAAAAGATCGAAAAGCTGGCGATCGCCGTCGATGTGGCGCTTGGTTATCTCCCAGTTGTTCGTACCGGAGTTCCTCGGTTCGCCGGTGTAGCAGACGGCGACCCGTTCGTGCAGGGTTTTCTGGTCGACCTCGAGGGCCTCGCGTCTCATTCCATCGGGGCCGAAGTGAATGGCTGAGACGCCGCCGTACTGTGCCGAATAATAATCCTGATAACCGGTCGGGACCTTTATCACCTGGCACTCGACCGCGGCCGCGATCTGGATGAAGCGATCGGGCGTATAGCGGTCCCCGACGAGTCTGTTAAGTGCCCCGATGCAGGCGATATTAAGCGTCGAAGAGCCCGCAAGCCCCGCTCCGGCAGGAGCTTCCGATTCCGTTACCATCTCGAAACCCGTTTCAGGGCGGAAGAAATATACAAGCTTGGAGAGCAATTCCAGCCTTGGCTCGTTCTTGAGTTCGGAGATCTTGTCGAGCGACGTTTCGAAACAGACTCCGCGGTCGATCGACTTTAGAATGATCCGATCGTCACTGCGGGTCTCTATCCGGCACTTCGCCAAGAGGTCGACGGCGAAGTTCACCGTGGCGGCACCTTCGTGAAATAGGAACAGAGGGGGTATATCTATCGTTCCCCCGGCAAGGTCGACCCGGGGAGGGGCTGAAGTTTCGATTATCACTGATTGTTAACCTCGAATTTCGGCAAAAATGAAGTGGTGACGGTCCGCCGGATATTTTAGCGTAGTGGTGTCGGCAAGCGCGAATGACGCGGTCCTATGACGGCTGATTTTATGGAAAAAAGGCTTTATTTCTTTGTGGCGGATGCCGTTTCGGCCTTGGGGTCGGGCCTTGATTCAGATATCGGGGATTCCGTTTCGTCTTTGTGGTCTCGAGTCAGGTGGAGGCGTTCGGTAAGGTCGTGCAATTTAACTTGAGCGACCTCCTCGACAGCGTGCAGTTTCTCTTCGATCTTGTGAACAGTTTCCGGATCGACCTCCTCGACCTTTTCTGATAGCCAGAACCTTTCGACAGAGTAGATCACTATCACAGCGAAAAGGACGACAAAGAACAGGGCGATGCCGATCTGTTCGAAATCGCCGATTATGGACGTGATCGCTCCGCTGAAGAAGTAGCCGGTGCCGGCGAGTATAAGCACCCACGCGGCGCAACTGATAGCGTCCAGCAGAAGGAATCGCAGGAAAGGCATTTTGCCGATCCCGTAAAAAACGCACATCGCGGCCCGGATGCCGTAAATGTATTTGGAAATAATAATGGCGAAGTTGCCGAACTTTGCAATGAGCCGCTCGATTCGCGGCTGCGCCATCTGATAGAAGCGGTAATCCTTGGCGTTTTCGTGGAAGATCCGGCCGACGCCATAAGCTACGCAGTCGCCCGCCATGCCGCCTAAGGTTCCTGCAATGAACACCTTAACGAAGCTATAACGGCCAAAAAAGTTGCTGTGGGCCATCGCTCCGGAGATGAGCAAAGTGATGTCCCCTTCGACAGTGCATAGGGCAAAAACGGCATATATACCGTATTGCATGATGATCTGTTCGAGGTTGAACATACGGAGGTAATGAGAGCGGAGGAGCCGAAACGCCTTTAATGGAAAGAGTATCGTTATGGTGTCATAAGGTCAATCTATCGATAAGTCGACACAAATGTTAGACCCGTCGGCTCATTTCATTGACACTATATATTTACCTATCTAAAATCTCGATGACATCAAATGTCCATATGTCCGAAAACAATCAACGCCCGGACCTGATCGCAGGGCTTGAGGTATCTTCCTCGAAGCTGATCGCGATCGCATTGGATCGCAACAACAAAGTCGCCGACCGCCTGGACGCCGCCAGAACGAGCCGAAACGGTTCCTCGGAGCAGATAACGGAGTTCGCGAGCGAAGTGTCCCGCCGATTCGGCGTTTCTCGCCTGGGAATCGCGGTCCCGGGCCTCGTGAGCCTGGAAACCGGGAATATCGCATTCTCAGCAACCCTGCCCGTGAATTTGGCCGCCGATTTCGTTGCGGCGATCCGGTCTGCCGGCGTCGAAACATACGTTGAGAATGACGCGAACGCGGCGGCATATGCCGAATACCGGCTCGGAGCCGGGCGTGGCAGCCGAAACATGTTTTACGCAACGATCGGAGAAGGGGTTGGCGGGTCCTTCATCCTTAACGGAGAGATCTGGCGTGGATCGGCTGGCTTTGCTGGGGAGTTCGGCTATATTGCGATCAATTCAGACGGTATGAGGCTGGAAGATGTTGCGTCGTCGGCCAATATTGTCCGCCGGGCCCGGAGCCGCTTCAACCGCGATAGCACATCCTCTCTGCGTGGCCTCACGGAAGAGGAGATCGGCCTGCACGAAATCGTCGCGGCGGCGGATGATGGGGACGACTTCGCAAAATTGATGCTCGAGCGGACGGGAATGTACATCGGCACCGCCATCGCGTCGGTCATCAATCTGATGAACATCGAGCGGATCGTCGTCGGCGGGGAGATCATGCATGCAAGGCACTTCGTGATCGACGCTATCATCAACCGCGCGCGCGAATTATCCTTCACACCGTCGTTTGAGCGAACCGAGATACTCGCCGGTGAGCTCGATTATTCGGCAGGAGCCGTCGGTGCCGCGTTGCTGGCTCACGGAATTTGACGCTGAAAAAAACATAATAACCTTAAAAAGTACGCCTTATTTTGATCGCTTTTGTGATAAGCATCACTTAGGGCATACTTTTCCGTTGACCGGAATTTGCGGATTAAATTTGATTTAGTAGAATTGTGGGAAGTTTTAAGTAGTTCTTCAATTACGCTTTCGCACGATTCGGCCGGTCGAGCCCTAACGTTCCAGGTAGGGGCTCGGGTCTGCGCCGAACTCTAGTATTTTCGAGCCGGTAGGTTTGAGGAAATCGGAAGATGGCACAATTTTTCCATAGGAGCGCCAACAACATCGCCAGGATCAGCATGATCTTCGCGGTGATCGTAGCCGGGTTGGCGTTTTACGTTTACACGCAGGTCGCACGTTCGTCCTACCTCACGGGCCGGTACGTGGAGAAACAGCAGCCGGTACAGTTCAGCCACAAGCACCACGTCGGTGATGACGGGATCGATTGCCGTTATTGCCACACCCAGGTGGAGACGACCGCATCAGCGGGAATCCCCCCGACTCAGACGTGTATGAACTGCCACAGCCAGCTATGGGCTGACAGCCCCTACCTGGAGCCGGTCCGGGCGAGTTTCCGCGACAATACTCCAATTCAGTGGGAACGCGTGCACGACCTTCCGGAATACGCCTATTTCAATCACAGCATCCACGTCGCGAAGGGCGTCGGCTGCTCGACCTGTCACGGGCAGATCGACAACATGCCGGCCGTTTACCAGGAGAACACGCTCCAGATGGAATGGTGCCTATCATGCCACCGCGAACCTGAGAAATTCATCCGTCCCAAATCAGAGATCTACAACATGAAATGGCAGGATGCCGACCTCTCACCGCAACAGAGACTGGATCTCAAAGAACAGTACAAGATCAGAAGCAAGGAAATGCTGACGAGTTGCTCGGTTTGTCACCGGTAACCCGAAACCATTAGACGAGGAAGCACTCAAAAAAGATGCCGATCCCCGAGAAGACCAAGAGTTTTGCTGAGACGCGCAAGAAGATCCTTTCGCAAAGCGGTAAGGAATATTGGCGCAGCGTCGAAGAATACGCCGACAGCCCCGAATGGGAAGATCGGATCAAGGGCGAATTCCCGCTTGAAGTTGAGAACTGGGACGATTCGCTCAGCCGCCGAAACTTCATTAAGGTAATGGGCGCATCGCTCGCGCTTGCGGGCCTTTCAGGCTGCGTTATCCAACCGCCGGAGAAGATCGTCCCGTACGTTAGGCAACCTGAAGACGTTCTTCCGGGCAAGCCATTGTTCTTCGCGACGTCGATGACGTTGGGCGGCACTGCGCTCGGCCTTCTGGTCAAGTCCTATGACGGACGTCCGGTGAAGATCGAGGGTAACCCGCTGCATCCGCAGAGCCTCGGCGCCACCGACGTTTTCTCGCAGGGAGCGCTGCTCGGGATGTACGATCCCGACCGGTCGAAGGAGATCCTTTACCGGGGGCAGCCGCGTGGCTGGCAGGATTTCATGAACGCCGTTCGCACCATCGCTGACGAGGCGTCCAGGGATGGCGGTGCGGGTGTCCGGTTCCTTTCCGAAACGGTTTCATCCCCCACACTTCAGGATCAGTTCCGGCGGCTCTCCGGTGAGATGCCGAATGCGCGCTGGTATCAATACGAGCCGATCAACGACGACAACGCGATGGCCGGGGCCCGTATGGCCTTCGGTTCGCCGGTAAACACGGTTTACAGGCTCGAGCAGGCGGAGCGGGTTCTGACGCTCGATGCCGATATTTTCTCCGGCATCAATGTCCGCTACAAAGCCGACTGGGGCAAGGCCCGTGCTTATAGCGAAGAGAAGAAGCAGATCAATCGTTTGTACTCGGTAGAGACGACGATGACGCTCACCGGAGCGAAGGCCGACCACCGCCTCGGGGTCAAGCCGAGCCAATTGTCGGAAATTGCGAAGGCAATAGCGGCGGCTCTTGGTGTAGGTGGAGCGACGAGCGCTTATACAGAGAATCAAGCCTGGATCGCGGCGATGGCGAAGGACCTTCTGGCCCATCGCGGCCGCGCCGTTGTCATTCCAGGGGCTAACGCTTCGCCGATCGTCCATGCTCTCGCTCACGCGATGAACGGAGCTCTCGGTGCCGTCGGGACCACCGTCCAATACACCGACCCGCTCACGCCTTACGACAAGACACAGGTCGAAGGCCTTCGCGAATTGATCGCCGATATCGACGCCGGCCGTGTGCGCACGCTGGTCATCCTGGGCGGCAACCCGGTTTACAACACGCCCGCTGACCTAAAGCTCAACAAGGAAAGGCTGGACAAGATCGGCACCCGTATCCACTTGGGTCAACACGTGGATGAAACGGCTTCGCTGTGCCACTGGCACATTTCCGAGAAGCATTTTCTCGAGTCATGGAGCGACGCAAAGGCGTTTGACGGGACCGCTTCGATCATTCAGCCGCTGATCGCACCTCTTTACGAAAGCAAGAACGCACACGAGGTCGTTCAACTGTTCTTCCGCGAGAATTTCGATCAGAAGGATTACGACATCGTCCGTGCGTTCTGGCAACAGCAGAACATTAGGCCCGCTGCGGCCCCGGCACCCGCGCGTTCCGAAGAGGTTAGGCTTGGTGACAGCAATCGAGCGACCTCAGTGAACGAAACAACGCCCAACGTCCCGTCTCAGGACACGCAGATGCAAGGGCAGGACGCAGCCACCTCGTCTTCACCGTCCGCGGCCGCGACTCCTTCACCGGCGGCGACTCCCGCGGCTTCGCCGACGCCTCGCCCAGCAGCGAGCCCGGCCGGAGCGGCTGCTCCGGCAACATTCGAAGACAATTGGCGCAGGGCGGTGCACGACGGGTTTGTCCCGAATACGGCTCTCCCGACGCGCACGATGTCGGTGAACGCTGCATTTTTGAGCCAGCCGGAAACTAAGCCGGCTGCGGGCGGACCGCTCGAGATCTCGATCTTGCCTGATCCGTCAATATACGACGGCCGCTTCGTCAACAACGGCTGGCTGCAGGAACTCCCGAACCCGATCAACAAGATCACCTGGGAGAACGTGGCCCTAGTCAGCCCGCGTACGGCCGCTCGCCTCGGGATCAATCAAGGCAACGACGCACGTGAACGCTCGGGCGGTGAAAGGCCGATCTCTTTCATCAATTCGCACGGCAACAACATGTTCGCCGACCTCGTTTCGCTCAAATATCAGGGCGGGGCGATCGAGAAGCCGGTCCCGATGTGGATATCGCCGGGCCAACCCGACGATGTGATAACCATATTCACCGGTTACGGCCGGACGCGTGCGGGCCGGATCGGCACGGGACTCGGATACAGCGCGTATGACGTGATGCGGTCCGATGCGATGAATTACGGCTTCGGAGACGTCGCGAAGACCGGCGATCAGACGTCGATCGCGTCCACCCAGATCCATTTCAATATGGAGGGCCGTGACATCCTTCGGACGCTCGACATCGATGTCTTCAACAGCGACCCGACCATCGGACATCAACCGGACGAGTATGCGAAGACGATGTACGATACGGCGACCGGGACCGATCACTACCAGGAGTGGTACGCAAAGAACCACAAATGGGGGATGTCGATCGACCTGAACAGCTGCATCGGCTGTAACGCTTGCGTCATCGCCTGCCAGGCGGAAAACAATATTCCTGTTGTCGGGAAGGAGCAGGTCGAACGCAGCCGCGAGATGCACTGGCTCCGCGTCGACGCCTACTACACCGGCGAAGACGTGAACAACCCGGACACGATCAGCTTCCAGCCGTTGCCTTGTATGCAGTGTGAGCAGGCACCGTGCGAGGTCGTCTGCCCGGTGACCGCGACCGTACATAACCCCGAGGGGCTGAACGACATGGTTTACAACCGCTGCGTTGGGACCCGGTATTGCTCGAACAACTGCCCTTATAAGGTCCGTAGGTTCAACTTCTTGCTTTACCAGGATTGGGATACCGCACAGTACAAGCTCATGCGGAACCCCGAAGTCTCGATCCGCAGCCGCGGTGTGATGGAAAAGTGCACCTACTGCACGCAGCGCATCTCGGCCGCACGCATCGAGGCGGAAAAGGATCAGCGCCGCGTTCGCGACGGGGAAGTGCTCACAGCCTGCCAGGCGGTTTGCCCGACCAACGCGATCGTTTTCGGCGACATGAACGATCCGCTCAGCAAGATCGCGAAGGTGAAGAAAGATCACCGCGACTACAAGCTCTTAAATGAACTGAACACCCAGCCGCGCACGACCTATCTGGCCGAACTGAAGAACCAGAACCGGGAAATGCCGGACTACAAACCCCTTCCGGTGCCTAAATCGCACGGAGCGCCCAAACAGGACGAAGGCGAGAAAAAAGCGGGAGGCGAAGCACACTAAATGCAGGACCTGGAGAAAATTCAACAAAGAATTTACCCACCGATGGTAGAGGGGGATCACACCCTCGGCACGGTGTCCGATAAGATCGGCGACGTAACTCTAAAAAAGAAGACGCCGTTCCACTGGTTCATCGGTTTTGGCATAGCATTCATGGTGGCACAGTTGCTTCTGTTCACCGTCGTGGTGCTTCTCGCGAAGGG
>JAEZJR010000115.1 GCA_023415725.1 Acidobacteriota bacterium | reverse complement strand
GTTTCCGCCGGTGGGAAGCTGAACACGTACCGGCTGCAGGTTCGGGTTGAACCGGCGGCGGGTCTTGTTGTTCGCGTGTGAAACATTGTTCCCGAATTGCGGCCCTTTGCCGCATACGTCGCATCTTTGTGCCATAGATTATTGCCTCCCGAGTGGATGAGGTGTGAGTTTACAAAAAACTCAAAAACAAGATTTATAGCAAGAAACTGACATTGAAGTCAAGTCAATGAATCCAAACGATACTTTGAGAGGAGTCGATTCCAACGAGCAGACCTTAACGAAAGCTTTCCTTTTTGCAGCCCTTCTTTCCGTCGCGGGGCTTTTCGCCGCGTGCGGCGGCCCGACCGGCGGCCCTGCCGTCAATAACGAAACAGCCGCGACCGTCAACGGCAAGGCCGTCACGATGGAGGAGATCGAGCGTGCCCTCAAACAGCAGTCGCAGGGCCAGGAGGGCCGGCTCTCGCAGCTCGAACTCGCGGGGGCACGCCTCCAGATCCTGCAAACTCTGATTGAGCAGGAAGTGATGTACCAGAAGGCCGAGAAGGAAGGCACTGTCCCGAGCGAAGAAGAAGTCACCACCGAACTCAACCGCCAAAAGACGCAGAGCGGCCGCTCCGCCGATCAGATCGCCAAGGATATGGAAACGGCCGGCGTGACCGAAGCCATCGTCCGCGACCAGATCAAGCGTCAGCTCGCCATTCAGAAGCTCACCGACAAGATCACCGGTAAGATCGAGCCGCCCAAGGAAACCGAGATCGATGCCTTCTACAACGGCAACAAGGAAGCCTTCGTCAAGAAGAGGGGCGTCAAGCTCGCGGCCATCGTGATCGATCCGGCCAACAGCGGCGAGGGCGACACCACGACCGATGACGTTTCGGCGGTCGCTCGCGGCAACGAGATCATCAATCAGCTCCGCACCGGGGCCGATTTCGCTTCGGTCGCACGCGAAAAGAGCGAGGACCCGAGCCGCTTCCAGGGCGGCGACCTCGGCTACATCGCCGAAGAACAACTTCGCACGATGCTGCCTGCTCAAACCGTTCAATCTTTGATGAACCCGCAGACGCCGATCGGTCAGATCTTCACTTCGCCGATCCAGGGCCGCTACTACATCCTGAAGCTACAGGAGCGCAGCGACCGCGACGAGGCCCTCACGCTCGAGAGCCCGGGAGTCCGCGAACAGGTTACCAACTCGCTCATCAACGCCCGCAAGCAACTTCTCGCTGCGTCGTACCAGGCGATCGCGATGAACGAGGCGAAGATCGACAACCTCCTTGCGAAGAAGGTCGTCGAAAACCCGAACGAACTCAGCGGAGCACGCCCGGCATCGCCGAATACCCCGGCCGCGAACACTGGTGCCAACACCAATGCCGCTCCGGCAAACGCCAACACGGTAGCTCCCGCTGCCAATGCAGGCGCGTCGAACGCCAACGCTGCTGCGAATCGCCCGGTGGCAAACGCGAATGCAGCCCATCCGGCAACCACTGCCGCCGCGAACGCGAACCGCTAACGCTGCTTGAAACAAAACGAGGCCGGTTCATCTGAGCGATGAACCGGCCTCTCACGTAGGACAGGCTTTCCAGTCTGTCCTCTGTTGATGAGGTACAACTCCGACCTCGACCGCGACAGGCTGGAAAACCTGTCGTACCGATTATGCTTTTCCGTCTGTCAGAAGCTAAGAAATCATTCGGCGGCACCGAGGTGCTCCGCGGGGTTTCGTTCCAGGTCAACCCCGGCGAAAAGGTCGGCCTTGTCGGCCGCAACGGTGCCGGCAAATCAACCGTGTTCCGTCTTATCACCGGCGTAGAATCAGCCGACAGCGGCGATGTTTTCAAGGCGAACAACCTCAAGCTAGGGTTGCTAGATCAGCACGTTGATTTCGGCCCGGGCGAAACCGTCCACACCGCTGCTCTATCCGCCTTCAAAGAGATCCACGATATCGAGGCGGAAATGCGCCGGCTCGAAAAAGTGATGGAGACGGATCATTCCGAGCCCATCCTCGACCGCTACGCCGAACTCCAGATCGCCTTTGAACACGCCGACGGATTTTCATACGCCGCTAGGGCGGAGGCGATCCTTCTTGGGTTGGGCTTCACCCGCGAGATGTGGACGCTCGATACAGGCAACTTGTCGGGTGGGCAAAAGAACCGCCTCGGGATGGCCAGGCTCCTTTTGTCCAACGCCGATGTTTTGCTTCTCGACGAGCCGACGAACCATCTTGACGTGGGTGCCGTAGAGTGGCTCGAGAACTTCCTGTCCGACTACAACGGATCTTACGTCGTGATCAGCCACGATCGCTACTTCCTCGACCGCACCACCAACCGCATCATCGAGATCGAAAACGGGCGCGCCGTCACCTACACCGGCAATTATTCCGCCTTCCTCGTCGAGCGTGAACTCCGCCGCGAGCAGCAATTGCGGGAATATGAGAACCAGCAGGCTTTCATCAACAAGACGCAGGAATTCATTCGCCGCAACCTCGAGGGACAGAAGACCAAACAGGCCAAATCGCGCCGCAACATGCT
>JAEZJR010000101.1 GCA_023415725.1 Acidobacteriota bacterium | reverse complement strand
CAGCAACGATGTGGGCTTCTTCGCGGTTCAAAAGGATGGAGAACTCCGCGAGGATACCGGCTCTGTGAAGATCGATTGGCTTCAATCCGAGAAGAGCCAGTTCTCAGCTCGATACAACATCAACGATTCGAAAACGACGACGCCTTACGGCGTCGGGACCGACCAGACAGCGGATGGTACGCTCCGCGTGCAGTTGTTCAAGTTATCGAACAACTACGCGTTTTCAAGCAACGTCATCAACGAAGCTGCGTTTGGGATAAACCACAATAAAACGAACCCCAGCGGCGGACCATCGCCTTTCCCTATCTTCAGCTTCCTGTTCGGAGATTCGGCGATCGCGAATATCGGACCGGCGCAATTCGACCAGTCGAGGACGGGTGCGGTGTATCAATTCCTCGATACTATCGGCATTATCGCCGGTAACCATTCGATCAGGACAGGCGTGGATATCCGGCTCAACCGCCGGTCGGTCGAGGCCAAGCGAATCGCTACGCTGCAATTCGCGTCCGCGGCCGATCTTCAGGCCAACAACCCGTTCGTAATATCAATTGCGGGGCATCCTGAATTGAATTTCGCGAATGAGAACTTCAGCGTTTTCGTGCAGGACGACTGGAAGGTTCACCCGCGGCTCTCGCTTAATCTGGGGCTCCGCTACGATGTCAGCACGGTAAGCAGGGAGAAGGACGGTCTTCTTCAGAACTTCGATCTCGATACTTTAACAGTCACCCCTGTCGGCGAAAAGATCCATAACGTCGACAAGAACAACTTCGGCCCGAGAGTCGGCTTCGCGTTCGACGTGTTCGGGAATCAGAAGACCGTTCTGCGCGGCGGCTACGGCATCTTCTACAACCGCGAACTGCCGGCGAGTTTCGGTTCGCCGCATGCGAATTCCTTCCCGCAGGTCAGCATCGGCATTGGTGATCTTTTTGGTTTTGGGAATTGCCCGGTGCCGCCGTCAAGTTGGGGATTCCCTGTCGATCCCACGATATTCGAGGGATGCGGCACGGCGGCGAGATACGCTATCGAGCGTGACCTGGAAACCGCGATGGCTCAGCAGTGGTCGCTCAACCTCCAACAGGACCTCGGCGTGGGCGTGTTGACGGCCGGTTATGTCGGAAACCACGTTACGCATATCCTGACCGACGGTGTTGTGTCTCCGCGCAACCTCAACCGCGCGGATATCGATTTCTTTGGATTCAACCTCAGAAGGCTCCCGCAGTTCGGGGATATTTTCCTCGTGGGATCCTATCCGTCGTCCAACTATCACGCCCTCCAGGCGAACTTCAAGCGCAATCTCTCCAAAGGATTACGCTTCAACTTCAATTACACGTGGGCGCACGCGATCGACGACGTGGTCGGGTTCTTCAAGGACTACCAGGATGAGTTCGACACACGGTCGGAGCGGGCGAGCAGCGATCAGGACGTCAGGCATAACTTCACGTTCGACGCGAGCTACGAAGTGCCGGTCCGATCGGTCTGGAGCGGCGCTCCGAATTGGTTCGCAAGCGGCTGGCAGATCTCGACCATGTCCCAGTTCCGAACAGGCCTCCCCGTGAACGTGACTCGGAAAGGCGGGGTCTTCGGCGGATTCTCGCTTCGGCCGAATCTGGTGCCGGGGGTGGATCCATACGACCCGCACCTGACGTTGCCGGACGGCACCGTGTGCAACGGCTATAGCCTTCCGAACTGCCAGTTCAACCCGGCTGCGTTCTCAGCTCCGGCCGGGGCTTTCACGCCAGGGAATACTCCGAGGAACTTCCTTCGCGGGCCCGGTTTCGCTCAGGTGGACTTGTCCTTTATGAAGAACACGCGGCTGTGGGAGAACACGTCGCTGCAGTTGCGAATGGACATATTCAATCTGTTCAACAACGTGAACTTCGCCGATCCCTCGGGTGGTTTGAACCCCGGCGATACGCCGAACTCGCTCGCACCGACTGCCTTCTTCGGCAGAAGCGTATCGACTGTGGGTAACCAGCTCGGTGGATTGCTCGGGTTTGGTGGGCCGCGGCAGATCCAGTTGTCGGCTCGGTTCAACTTTTAACAAGCAGGGTGAACAAGAAGGGTACAAGGGGGTTTAGAGGGGAAGCATGCGCAGAACATTGATCGTCATTTTCGTGATTCTTGTTTTGGTGATCATGCTTCCCTTCGTTGCTTTCGGGCAGCCCACCCTGCCCGAAAGTACTATTAAGACGGTTTACGTGGTGCCCTCATCGCACTACGATTTCGGGTTCGTCGAGCCGCCTAACGCCATCCGCGAACGTGCCGCCCGGCACATCGACCGCGTCATCGAGGTCGCCGAACAGAATCCCGACTTCCGCTGGACCATCGAAAGCGTCTGGCAGATCAACGAATGGCTCAAACGCCAAAAGAAGCCTTCCTCGGTCCTCCCCAAAGACAAGGAAAAGATCGCTCGACTTATCAATTTGCTTAAGTCCGGCCGCGTCGTGCTCTCCACCGCGTGGGGCTCGATGCATACGGACTACATGGGCAACGAGGAGCTCAACCGCCTCAATTACGATTTCACGCGCTGGAGCAAGACCTACGGGATCGAGTCGGACATAGCCTATCTCAACGACGTGCCCGGGCACCCGATGTCCGTCGCCTCGGTCCTGGCCGAAAGCGGAACGAAATACCTGGTCACCGGGGCCAACACCTTCATCGGCAACGCGACCGACCTCGCCCCCGGTAAGGTTCCGTTCTATTGGGAATCGAAAGACGGGAACAAGGTTCTGCTTTGGATCAGCCAGGGTAACCGAGGTGCGTACGTCGAAGCCTTCACGCAATACTATCTCGACCCGTACACGCTCGACCCCTACACCGACCGCCGCCCGTTTGATATGTTCAACCCGGAACTCGCGGGCAAGAAGTCGGACATTGAGATGATGGAGATCGGCATGACCGATCTGCTCAACACCTACAACAAGGCCGGCTACAAGTACGACGCCGTGATGGCGATGTACGCTCACGACTTCCTCGAGCCCGACAACGTGCTAAATCTGCTCCGTGCGGCAAAGCTTTGGAACTCGAGGCACGATGAGGTGAAGATCAAGGTTGCGACGCCGGCGGAATTCTTCAAGCACATCGAATCGAAATACAGCTCGCAGATACCGACCTTCAAGGGGGAATGGTCCGGCCTCTGGTCCGAGAGCAAGACCCAATCGCCGCGGATCAGCGCCGCGGGGCGCTACGCACACGATCACGCCCCCGCCGCCGAGACGCTCTGGAGCGCTCTCGCGATGACGCGGCAGATCCCCTTCCCCGTAGGCAATTTCACCGGCGTCTACGACTTGATGCTCACTTATGATGAGCACAGCGGTGCCGGCAACACGGGCTGGCCGCAGCTCAACAGCAGCGAGCCTCTACATCAGCAGAATCGCGAATACGTAGAATTCACAAACGAGGCCGTCAGCGAGACGGACCGGCTCCTCAAGAGCGGCATCGGCGTGATCGCGAATCCGACGCGTTTCGACAATGTCCGCGCGGCCGCAGCGAATACCCAGCCTATCGTGGTCTTCAACGGGCTATCCTTCACACGCAGTGATGTGGTCAAGATCGCCCCGCCCGCGGAAGGCCGCCGTATCTCGGCAATTCGAGACGCCTCGAATGGTACGGCAGTTCGGTTCGACATCGATGATGACGGCCACGCCCGCTTCGTCGCGAAAGACGTCCCCTCGATGGGTTATAAGACCTACGAGGTGACGACTGCCGCGGGCAATTCCGCGACGACCCTGAAGGCGACCCCGGGGGCATCTGCGTCGAATTCCCGATTCTCCGTCGCGCTCCGACCCGACGGCACGATCAGCAGCATCCGCGACATTGCGGCGAACAAGGAGATCGTCAACAACAACGGCGAACTGCCGTTCAACGACCTGCTCCGTGTCGAGGGTCCTGACGCTTCGAAGGTCGTTTACCCGGTCACTCCAAAGATCACCGTCCGCAAAGGCGTCCAGATGACGGAGATCACCGTCACACGCGAGCGTTCGCTTTTCCCGGTCACGCGCATCGCTATCTACGACGGCCTCGACCGCGTCGAATTGCGGAACGAGCTCGACCCGAAATACTTCCCATTCCCGGGCGGCAACAACAACTGGAACGATTCTTACTACTTCGCGTTCCCGTTCAACATCGCGAAGGACGTCAAGATCATGCGCGGCGGTCAGAAATGGTTCGACCGGCTACCGGATGAATACATGCCCGGGGCACGCCGCGACTCTGTTTCAACTCAGCACTTGATCGGGCTGACCGACGGCCGTGCCAGCGCTCTCTTAGCCCACCGGCAGGCGTTCCACTGGATATACTCCTCATTCGTTTCGACCAAACTGCGGCCCAAGGGCTCACCCGCCGAATTCCCTGCGATGTATACGGGTAAGTTCCCGCTCCCCGAAGCGACCGTTTATTCCCGCGCGGTACGCCACGGCGAACAGGCTGATACGCACGACCTCGGCATCTTGAATGTGTGGGCCGTGGAGCCGGGGCTCAAGGGCAACATGGCTTTCGAATACGCGATTGCCGCCGATGGCGTCTTTGACGCTGTCCGCGCACGGCAATTGGGCGCGGCATTCAATCTTCCGCTGCGTGCCGAATACGTTCAGGTGCGTCCGGTTTCGCTCACGGGTTCGTTCTTCTCCGTCGATCAACCGAACGTCGAGATCACGACCGTTAAGCCGGTCACGGAAAACGTTATCCGCGGCGAGGTGACCTCAGCACCGCTCAACCCGCATGTGAACAAAGCTTTCATCGTCCGGCTCCAGGAATTTGCCGGCCGCGGCGGCACAGTCCGTGTATCTGTCCCCGCAAGGGTCCGCAACGCGGCAAAAATGTCGATGACCGAAGATCGCGTCATCCAGAACGTCAACAATATGACCCCGTTGACCGTAAGCGTTCGGCCGTACGAGACGGTCACGCTCAAGATCGAGATCTAATAGTAACTACGTTGCGTCCTTAGCGAGCTTTGCGTGAGAAAATGATATTCCCCGCAAAGCTCGCTAAGGA
>JAEZJR010000079.1 GCA_023415725.1 Acidobacteriota bacterium | reverse complement strand
GGGTTGAACAATGCGAACTCGTTCTTTTGGGACACATCGCAGGCGGCCGACACGGTCATCGACAGGAATATCGCGAACAGTGCGGCTGTGAGAGCGGCCTTGAATTTCTTCGTTAGCGTGTTCAACTTAAATTCTCCGATGTCCTTTAATGTTATTGCCGAAAAGTTGCGATCCCTTACGCAGACGTTACGCAGATCGCGTTTTTGCAGGCTCTTCCGGCGTTATGCCCTACCAAACTGACAATCGCCGGGCAGTTCCTGTAAAATCGAAACATTCTTATGCCAGCTAAAATTCTGGGCGGGCGAGAGTTCGCCGATTCGATCAACGAAGAAGTACGCCGCGAGGTGGAAAACCTCGAAAAAACACACGGTTTTCGTCCCGGCCTGACAGTGGTACGGGTCGGTGAGGACCCGGCATCCAACGTTTACGTTAATAATAAAGTTAAGACGTCCGCGGAGCTCGGCATCGTATCGGAGCATACTCATCTGCCGGCCGAAACCTCACAGGAGGAGCTTCTCGGCGTCGTCCGATCGCTTAACGAACGCGACGATGTGGACGGAATCCTCGTACAGCTTCCGCTACCAGGCCAGATCAACGGCGACGAGGTGCTCAACGCGATCGACCCGGACAAGGACGTCGACGGGTTCCACCCGATGAACGTGGGGCGGCTGCACTCCGGACAATGGTCTCTCGTTCCGTGCACCCCGGCGGGTGTTATCGAAATACTCAAAAGATCCAACATCGAGATCGCGGGGAAGCACGCTGTTGTTCTCGGCCGTAGCAACATCGTCGGGAAGCCGATGGCCGCGCTCCTCCTAAGGGAGAACGCCACCGTTACGATCTGCCATTCCCGCACGGCCGACCTGCCGTCAATAACCACCCAGGCGGACATCCTGATCGCCGCGATCGGCAAGGCCGGGTTCGTCCGCGGCAACCACATAAAGGAGGGTGCCGCTGTAATAGACGTCGGGATCAACAATTTAGAGGACAGAGAACTCGTTGACGCGTTTTTCCCTCAGGAAGAATGCGATAAACGCCGAGGCGCCATCGACAAACGCGGCTACACCCTCTGCGGCGACGTGAACGCCAAAGAAGCGATGGAAAAGGCAGGCTACTTTACCCCTGTTCCGGGCGGGGTCGGCCTGCTGACGGTCGCGATGCTGATGAAGAACACGGTGGAAGCAGCTAAGATGAGGCGGAAGATCTAACCACATTTATGAACTTTGAAGAATACCAGTCCGAAGCGAGCCAGACGGCTCTTTACCCGCGGCGTTTGAGCAACCTGGAGTACCCGACCCTCGGGCTCGCGGGCGAAGCCGGTGAGGTGGCGAACATCGTCAAGAAGATCCAGCGGGACAATAACGGCGTCCTCACCGACGAGACCCGGGCGAAGCTGAAAGACGAACTCGGCGATGTACTCTGGTACATCTCCGCCTGCGCTGACGAACTTGGATTGACCTTGGACGAGATCGCCGCCTATAACGTAAACAAACTCGCGAAACGCCACGGCCGATAAAACGGGAAGCTGGCAGCTGAAAACTGGGAGCTGGTTTGAAAACTGATTGAATCGTGCTAAGTGTCGGACTCACAGGATCGATCGCCGTTGGCAAAACGTTCGTTCTCTCCGTTTTTAGTGAGCTCGGATGTCACGTGCTCGACGCCGACAGGACCGCCCGCGAGGTTGTGATGCCGGGCACACCCGGATTGGCGCAGATCGTGCGACAATTCGGCGAGGACGTTCTGACCGCGGAGGGTGCCCTCGACCGGCCAAAAATGGCATCGATCGTGTTCGCGGATGAGGTTAAGCGGCTGCTGCTCAATTCGATCGTTCACCCGCTCGTTTTCGAGGCACAGGACCTTTGGCTGCGGGAACGAGAGGCCGAAGATCCGGACGGGATCGCCATCATCGACGCGGCTTTAATGATCGAATCGGGCGGTTACCGGCGGTTCGAGAAGCTGATTGTCGTGTGGTGCGAACCTGAGATACAATTCGAGCGTCTAATAAAGCGCGACCGAATGACCGAAGAAGAGGCGAAACGGCGTATCGCCTCGCAGATGCCGCAGGAAGAAAAGAAGAAGTACGCCGATTTCCTCATCGATACGTCCGGCGGCTTCGACGCGACAAGGGAACGCTGCGGACAGGTTCACTCAGATTTACTACAACTCATCTCCCACCGACGACGCGATGTCTAGGCACGTGATACAGCGACGCTTTTTCGGCTTCGCCGTTATTTTGACGGCGCTGCTGTCGCTCGCGTGCACGCAGCTTCGATCTCCCGAACCTGAACAATATTTCTCGCGCGAACAGCCGCCCGTCCCTCGCGAACTCCGCTGGACGAACGGCAAGCTGCCGAAAACGGTGGATCCCGCTCTCGCGGCGGCTGCGCCAGACATCGACGTGAGCCGTGCGATCTTCGAAGGGCTCACCGATCTCGACCCGGCCACGCTCGAACCCGTCCCGGCGATCGCGGAATCGTGGATTCCCGAGAACGATTACCGGACGTGGAAATTCACCCTCCGCGAAGGGGCCAAATGGTCCAACGGAGCGGAGTTGACGGCGGCGGATTTCGTCCGCTCGTGGCGCCGCGTCGCCGAGTTCGGCGAAAAGGCCCCGCACCGGAATCTGATGGCGAATATCGTCGGATTCTCGAAAACGCCCCCGGCCGATCCGACCGAGGCGGCTGACGAAACCGGACTGCTCGATTTCGCACCAAACCAGGAAGTTTCCCCGACACCGGGATCGACCGCAACACCATCGGCCGTGCCGTCGGCAAGCCCGCGGGCACCCACTCCGAACGGCCAGGAAAATAAGGTCGAATTCGGGGTCGTCGCCATCGACGACCGTACGCTTCAAATAACCCTGATCCGCCCGGACAAGGACCTCCCAAAATTGGTCGCACACCCGGTTTTCCGCCCTGTGCCGGCGAAAGCGGGCAGTCTCGATCTTTCGAAGAACGTGCAGCAGATCGTCACCAGCGGCCCATTTCGCATCGTTTCCGCCGGGCACGACGGCGTAGTGCTCGATCGCGAACAGAACTACTGGGACCTAGCGTCGGTGAAGATCGACCGGGTACGGTTCGTCCCGACGCAGAATCCGGAGAAGGCCCTCGAGGCTTACCGCAACGGTGAGGTGGATGTGGTGACGAATTCCTCGTTCTCGCCCGCCGCGGTGAAATTGCTCGAGCCTTACGAAGACTTCCGCCGCACCTCTTACGCTGCGCTTAACTTTTATGAGCTGAACACGAAGCGGGCGCCGTTCAACGACCGGTCGATCCGCGAGGCGCTGGCCATCGCGATCGAGCGTGAAAATTTGACCGAAGGGGAACTTGGCGGTTCTACACGCCCGGCGTACAGTTTTACGCCGTTCAGCCCTGGCGGAGCGAAGCTTCTAGTTTCGGACGCCGCCCGTGCCCGCGAACTTCTAGAATCGGCCGGGTACCCCAACGGCGAGGGATTCCCCGTGATCCGCCTCCTGATCAACCGCAACGAAACGCAGCAGCGCATCGCCAAAGCGGTCGCGCGGATGTGGAAGGCGAACCTGAACATAGAGACCGAGATCGTTGTTATGGAGCCGGATCAACTGGCCGCCGCAAAGGAGGCGGGCGATTTCGACGCGATCCGCAAAGGCGTGGTGATGCCGACGCCGAACGAAACGGCGAACTTCCTCGCTATGTTTCGATCGGAAGCGGACGACGAAGCCGAATGGTCTGGGGCGAACGGGCGTTCGGAGTTCGGCTCGGCCAGCCCGACCCCCTCGCCGCAGCCTGAGGGAACCGTGGCCATCGACCGCCCTGAGCTGTTTTTGACGGAAGAATCGGCCCTTTTCGAACTTCCGGGGATACCGCTCTATTTCCCCACTTCCTACTCGCTCGTCAAGCCGTACGTTAGAGGCTTCGACGTCAACAGCCTCGACGCCCCGCTCCTGAAACGCGTCGAGATCGACAGCAATTGGAAAGCGAAATAAACGACACGATCCTTTCCGTCCGAGGGCTCCGCACGCATTTCCGCACCGGTGACGGAATAGTGAGGGCGGCGGACGATGTGTCGTTCGATCTTAAGAAAGGCGAGACGCTCGCGATCGTCGGGGAATCCGGTTCAGGGAAGTCCGTGACGGCCTTGTCTCTGCTGAGGCTGATCGAGCCGGAAGGCGGTGAGGTGATATTCGAAGGGAAGGATCTTTTGCACTCACCACTCGCCGAGGTCCGAAAGATCCGCGGACGGCGCATCTCGATGATCTTTCAAGACCCTTCAGCCTCGCTTGATCCCTACATGACTATCGGTGAGCAGATGTCGGAAATGACCCGTCTGCACCTCGGGCACGGCCGAAGGGAAGCCCGTGAGCATGCGATAAAAATGCTCGAGGCGGTCGGGATACCGGACCCGCACATTCGTATCGATTCCCACCCGCACGAGTTTTCCGGCGGCATGCGGCAGCGTGCCGTTATCGCGATGGCACTCTCCTGCGATCCGGAGATACTCATCGCTGACGAGCCGACGACCGCTCTAGACGTCACCATCCAGGCACAGATCCTCGAACTTATCAGGGACGTGAAAAAAAGCCGCGGTATGAGTGTCATCCTCATCACTCACGACCTGGGCGTCGTAGCGGAAATGGCGGATCGCGTGATCGTGATGTACGCCGGACGGGTGTTCGAGGAGGCTCCCGCGGAGGAATTATTCCGCTCGCCCGCGAACCCCTACACCGTTGGCCTGCTGAAGAGCACACAGGACCTGACCGACAAGAACGGCGAGATCTATCAGATCCCGGGCTCGCCGCCGGATCTGGCGAATTTGCCGCGAGGGTGCCCGTTTTCCGATCGATGCGATCGTGCCGAAGCCATTTGCCGGGCGGAATTCCCGCCGTTCGCGGAAGTAAGCCCTGGCCATCGTTCGCTGTGCCATTTTGCGGGCGAAGTGTATGCTGCTCAAGGTTGACGACCTACCCTCGCCGCCGCGTTGCATGCAATAATGCACCGGGCCTCGGCTTCATTCGCGAGTTTGGCGTGTGGTGATTTGATGCAAAGCTCGGTAAAGAAGCAAAGTTCTGACTACCTTGAACAAGCCTTTAAACCTCATCGAAGTTAAGGACCTCAGGGTGCATTACCGCACCGAGGGCGGGCTGTTTGCGTCTAAAAAGGAATTGAAGGCGGTCGACGGGGTCTCGTTCGAGGTCGCGAAGGGCGAGACGCTCGGGTTGGTCGGGGAATCGGGATGCGGTAAATCGACGCTGGGCCGGGCGATACTCAGGTTGACGGAGCCTACGGCAGGGTTCGTGCGATTCGATGGAACTGAACTGACCTCGCTCGGCAAAGCCGAATTAAGAAGCCTCCGCCGGCGGATGCAAATGGTGTTTCAGGACCCGTTCGCCTCGCTGAACCCGAAGATGACGGTTCAGCAGACCCTGGCCGAGCCTTTGCGAGTTCACGGGACCGCGCGAAACGGCGTTGACGCGGGCGTAACCGAACTGCTCGAAACGGTGGGTCTCAATTCAAAGCAGTCGGACCGCTACCCGCGAGAATTTTCCGGCGGGCAGCGTCAGCGGATCGCGATCGCGAGAGCCCTCGCGTCTGAGCCTGATCTGATCGTCGCTGACGAGCCGCTCGCGTCGCTCGACGTTTCCATCCAGGCCCAGATAATGAACCTGCTCAAGCGGTTCCAGCGTGAGCGAGGGCTGACCTATCTTTTCATATCGCATGACCTCCGGGTCGTCAGACATTTAGCCGACCGGATCGCCGTGATGTATCTCGGGCGAATCGTCGAGACCGGTTCCGCCGCCGAGGTTTACTCCGATCCGCTGATGCCTTACACGAAGGCTCTGTTATCGGCAGTACCAGTCGCTGACCCGGCTGTCGAACGAACCCGCGAACGCATCGTACTCCGCGGCGATATCCCGTCGCCCGCCGCACCGCCGTCCGGTTGCCCGTTCCACACCCGCTGCCCATGGGCGATCGAAGAATGTCGGAGAACCGTACCGACCCTTCAGGAAATAAAACCCGGCCATTCCGCCGCTTGTATCCGCATCGCGCCCGAGCGGCCCTATATCGAGACCGCAAACTAAAATGAGGCACGCGTGATACGTGCCTCATTGATTTGTGGGAGATGCAAAACCGGCTTAACGGTTAGTCGTCGCCGTCGACGACTGATTGTTCGCTGCGTTCCTCAACGCCTTGACGTTGTCGTGTGCGGACAGCACTCCCTGGTACTGATTCTCCACCACCTCGCGGATGTAATCCGGAAGGTCCATTTCCAAAGCGCTCTTGTAAGCCTCTTTGGCCACGTCTTCGCCGCGTTCCACCTCGTTCAGGATCGCGGTTTCGTCGCGCCCGGTCACTGCGGACTTGATGTTGATCCACCCGCGGTGCATGGCGCCGGAAATGCTGCCGGAATCTTCAGGATCGCCGCCGAGCGTCTGCACGAGCGATTGGAGTTCGCCGACGTATTGCGAGCGCCTGAATGCGTATTCACGGAAAAGCGTCTGCAAGTTGCTGTCCTCCACGCCCTCAGCCGATTGCGTGAATCCTTCCTGCCCGTCCTTGCACGTTTCGATCAGCCCGTTAAGGGTCGAAATGAGTTTCTCGGTTTCGGCCTCTGCGGCCCCGGTCCCGCCACCACCGGCTATGTCCGCCGTGATCGGCCTTGTTGCTTCGTAATCGTTTATCATTGGAATTCCCTCCGTATTCTCCCTTTTACTCGCGTTCGGTCACAAAATGACTCTCCACGATTTCCAATTCAATCGCCGTGCCAGTTCTCAGCCCGTCAAATACAGGGGTTTACAACGATCAGCCCCCGAATTCGTGCAATCCTTGCATACGCGGCTGCATCGAA
>JAEZJR010000026.1 GCA_023415725.1 Acidobacteriota bacterium | reverse complement strand
ATGCGGTCCAACCCGAGGGGAGCTCAAGCTTGACCGTGCCCTTGGAATCGCGCGGAGCATTATTGGTGACCGAAACCACGACTCGCTTCGCGGTCGCCTTGTTGGAAACGGGAGAGATGATGAGATTCGAGTCGAACGCGACGGTGATCGCGGGGACGACGTTGATGTCTCGGCGGAGTTCCCCGCGGATATCATCCGCGACACGGTACTCGACCGGCTTCCAGGCCGATACTTCGGCACCACCGATATTCAATTTCACCTCAGCCGTTGCGATCGGCCTCTGGAACGGCATGTTTTTATCCATTCCCGCGTCCGACCAGTTGAACGTGAAACTCTCACGACTATTTGAGAGCCAGTAAGGTTGAGTCGGCTTCGCATCGGCCGGAGCTGAGAGTTTGAAGAAGTTCGCACCGAGCGAAACTTCGTTACGAGGACGGAATCCCGACGCCGCCGGCTGAGCCGGTTCAGCGATCGATACTGCAGTCCAACCGTTCTCCGCTTTGATCTCGGCCCCTGCGACCCTTACGCCCGCCGATTCCGGAGCGAAAACCCTGACGGCAACGTTGGTCGAATCCCCCGCCACGATCGTGTCGGTGTCCGCAAGTGCATCGACGACGACTCCGGCCGCAGCTATCAACGCTTCATTAAATTCCTTTTCTTTATGCTTCAGGAAGAAATCAGCTTCTTTCGAAGCATTGTCGTTACGGACGTTAAGTTTTTGCCGTGCCGCTTTCACTGCCTGGAGTCCCGAGGCGAGTGCCGATATCGATTTGCCAGGTTCCATGGCGTCGAAATCGGCCAGGGCTTTAGCAGCCGCGTCCTGGGCCGAGCGAAGTTCGGCATCGATAGAACCATCAGTCAACCCCGCAAGTTTTGCAATCCCGGTGATCGAGGTATCGATCCCATCGAAAATGCTGGTCTCGTTTTCGGCCTTGGTCGCGAAGGTCTCTAGCAACCGAAGGCCTGACTGCTGCTTACCCCGCAGTTCCAGCGAACCCATTTCCTGCGACTTGTGCTGGCTGCGGCCTTCCATCGCGATCTCGAAGTAAGAACGTCCGATCAGCGGATCGTATTCACCGGTCGGAACAACAATAGTTGGCGGATTTGCGGCGTTCGGAGAGAATCCCTGCCCGACGTATAGCTTCTTCGCCTGCCAGGGGCGAAGACCTTCCTGGAAATGTTCCGGATACTGGTTCGGGTCGGCTGCGGCCTTGAACGCGTAAGGCGTCAGGTAACCAGCTAGCTGGTGCTGTCCGTGGCCGTCCGCCGGAGTGCCGGTGAACCTTGAGGTGATCACTAGCGGCCGGAAGACACGGATCGCACGGACCATGTCGCCCAGGACCTTCTTGTCATCCCAGATCCTAGCCGCTTCCTCACGCTTCTTCGAAAAACCGTATTCCATGAAACGGGTGAAGAACTGCTGACCGCCGTCCAAACGCCGTGCCTGGAGAAGTTCCTCAGAGCGGATGATGCCCAGTGACTCGAACAATTCCGGGCCGATCACATTCTGCCCGCCTTCCCCGCGTGTTAGCGAAAGGTAAGAAACGCGAGCACTGTCGCCGCGAGCGGTCCGTGAGATCAAACCGGAATCTTCGTCGTCCGGATGCGCGGCCGTGTGCATCATGCTCGCCGTCGTTTGAAGCCGCTTTAGCCTCAGACCCAGTCCCGCCGCACCGTTATCGTAGATCGCGCGGACCTGGCCGTGAACCGACCCGGGCAACGCGAGGTGCAGAGAAATGGAAAGGCAAAGAATCGAGAAGATGAGGATCTGTGAGATTATTTTTCTTTTCATTTTATTTAGCGGTCCAAACCACGACCCTATTTCGTCCTGTTTACTCGGAAAGCCTGTTTCTGACCTCGCCGGAAGGTCACGCGCTTTCCGCCCCGTTATATTCCGGCACGGTGAGGCTTATCAGATAACCCGCTACGACAGTAACGACGCAGCCCACTACGTTGAACCAAAGGAACTCGATAGAGGTGTAATGGCTGGCGATCCACACCGAAGCGATACCGAACAGTAACCCGAAGAACGCACCACGTGCCCTCGCACGCTTCACAGCGATCGCGAGCACGAACACCCCCAGGAGCGAGCCGTAAAAGAACGACCCAAATGTGTTTACCACCTCGATCAGAGAACCCAGGTTGGTCGAATAGATCGCCACCACACAGGCGAAAAGCCCCCATAGCAGCGTCGCGAAGCGCCCAAACCGCACCATCTCCTTGTCAGTCCCGTTCGGGTTGAAATGTCTTCGGTAAAAGTCGATCGTCGTCGCGGTCGCTAGAGCATTCAATTCTGCCGAGACGGACGACATCGCCGCTGCGAAGATCGCGGCGATTATAAGCCCGATCACGCCCATCGGGGCGTAAGCGATAACGAAGGACGGAAAAACGTAGTTGACGTCGTTAAAACTTGAGTTGCTGGTCGATGTCTTAACGTAATCAACCGCGTTCTTCCGTGCTTCGTTAAAGGCCGAGTCGGCGGCGATATATGCCGTTCGATTCGTCTCGGACTGGTCGTCTATGAACTTGAGGGCTGCCTTTTCGCGAGTCGCGTGGGCAGCGTCGAAATTGGTTTGTAGAGTTTGATATTGCGCCGTCCCCGCCACCTTCGCCGACTCAACCGGATTGAAAACCATCGGCGGAGCTACGAACTGATAGAACACGAAAACCATGATGCCGATGAACAGTACGAAGAACTGCATCGGTATCTTGAGAAAGGCGCTCATCAACAGCGACGTCCGCCCTTCGCTAACGGATCGAGCCGTCAGGAATCGCTGCACCTGGCTCTGGTCGCAGCCGAAATATGAAAGGAACAGGAACAGGGCCGCGATGGTGCCCGACCAGATCGTGTATTTCTCTGTAAGGTCGAAGCTGAAGTCGACGGTCTCGAGTTTACCTAAGGACCCGGCTAAGTGGAGCCCGTCGCCGACCGAAACACCGGTCGGAAATTGCGATACGATGACTATAAGGATGACCGACAGCCCGAAGAAGATGACTATCATCTGCTTCACGTCCGTCCACGTAACAGCCTGCACGCCGCCGATCATCGTGTAGACCGTGGTCGATAGTCCCATCGCGAAGATAGTCGCGATCTCACTCCAACCGAGCACTATCGATAGGATCACGGAAGGGGCGCCGATCACGACGCCCACGCCGAGACCTCGGGAGATAAGAAAAAAGAAACTCGTCAGCGAACGCGTCTTCGCGTCGAACCTGCGCTCGAGATATTCGTAGGCGGTGAACACGTTCGCCCGGTAAAAGAACGGGACGAGCGTCACGCACAATATCACCATCGCGAGCGGCAACCCGTAATAGAACTGCACGAACCGCATCCCGTCCGTGTAGGCCTGACCGGTCGCACCCACCAGCGTGATCGCCGATAGCTGCGTTGCCATCACCGACAGCCCGACGGCCCACCATGGTAGGCTACGATTCGCAAGGAAATATCCTTCGGCGCTGCCGCTGTGCTTCGTCATCCTGATTCCGTCCCAAATGACGTAGACCAGGTAAGCGACAACGACCGCCCAATCGAGAAATCTCATTCTGCAGTCCTAGCTGGAAAAATAACGTGAAAAGGCCCAAA
>JAEZJR010000024.1 GCA_023415725.1 Acidobacteriota bacterium | reverse complement strand
CTCCAGCGAGTGGCACCAGTCGATCGACGGTTCGTCGGTGCTTCCGATCCTCAGGACAATTCCCGAAAAAGTGATCGGCCCGGGCCACAACAGCGCCGCTGTCGGACCTAACGGCCGCGAGTTATATTGCGTCTACCATTGCTGGCAGGGCGATGAACGCGTAATGGCGATCGACCGGATGGGATTCGCCGGGGACCGTCTTTTCGTAAATGGTCCCACCTACACTCCGCAATTGGCACCGCTCCAGCCTACACACAGCACGGATTCGCCTTTGTTCGAATTCGCGGGGGAATGGGAGCGTTCTAGAAATTTGCAGGCCAATAAAACCGGAAACGCACGGGCGGAGATCTACGCCGGCAGCACATGCTTCCTCACGGAATTGAGTTTCCGTATATCTGAAGTCCTGGAATCCGATGCCGCCATTACTTTCGGCGGCAAATTCGGCGAACTCCCGGTATTTGCCTTAACGATAGACCGGGTGAGGGGCAAGGCGAGGTTTGTCGACAAACAGATCGCTGAATTCACATTACCGGAGAAACTCGACCTCTCGGCGTTCCAGCATCTAAGTGTTGAAGCGGACGGGCATTTCGTCCGGATCAAGCTAAACGGCCTGCCGTTGAAGATCGCTGCGAGCCTGGAGTTCGCGTGCGACCGATTCTTTATCGAAGCCAAGAACTCGCGGGTCGAGATCCGCGGATTCGCTCTGACCGCGGGATACGAGGACATTTTCGACCGGGGAATAGGTAGCGTCACCGACTTTGGCTGGAACAACACCGGGCCGATCGACGCTAGACTGTCCGACGGAGAACTTCGGATATCCGCGAGCGTCGGTGACGAGGGCTACGTATGGAAGGGTGAGCCTACAAGATCGTTCGATCTCGCTGCGAACCTTCGAACCATCCAAAAGGAAGTCCCGGACGCGGGTTTCGGGTTTGTATTTATCGACAATAGTGGGGAGGTTTTGCGGAAATTGCTGGTCGGAACGGTAGACGGGCAGCCGGTTTTAAGGGATACTTTAAGTGGCATAAGCCTGCCTCTGCCCTCCTCGTATCAAGAGGAAGTCCACAGACAATTTCGGTTTTTAAGACTCGAAAGCACATTGCGAATTGAATCGGAGGATCGTTTCCTCGGCGAACTGGAAATGGACAGTAACCCGACGATCGTTGGCATCTTTACTAAAGAAGCCACGGTCGCATGCGAAATGATCAGATGGACACCCTTGGCGGACGTGGAGAGCGAATAAATTTTGAAAGACCATACATCCCACAACATGAGAGTCCCAGGACGCTCCGCTAAAGATTTTCTCTGGGCCGGCGGTATCGAAGATACGTTCGTGCCCCAAACGCGGCCCGGTCATCGTGCGCTCGACGAGTACGAGCTGATGGGCCATTACGAACATTGGAAGGAAGACCTCCTGCTTGCCAAGGACGTCGGCATGAATTCCCTTCGCTGGGGCGTGCCCTGGTACAAGGTGGAGCCTGAGCAAGGGCGGTTCGATTGGAGCTGGACGGACCAAGTGATCCCGTACATGGTCGAGGAACTCGGCATCCTGCCGATCATCGACCTGATGCACTACGGGACCCCGTTTTGGCTGAAGAAGGAATTCGCCAACAAGGACTACCCGAAGTACGTCGCCGATTACGCCGCAGAGTTCGCTTCCCGTTATAAACACCTTATCAGCTGGTACACCCCGCTCAACGAGCCGATCATCAACTCGCTAATGTGCGGAATGCGCGGACTTTGGCCCCCGTATTTGAAGGGCGAAAAGGGATACATCAAAATTATGCTCCAGCTGGCACGGGGGATCGTGCGGACCGTGGAGCGTCTCAAGGAGATCGATCCGAACTCGGTTATGGTGCATGTGGAAGCGACGGGACTGAACCGAACCGCCTCCGAGAATCTAAAGGCACTCGCCACCGAGGAGGAGATGCGCGGGTACCTGTGCTTCGACCTTATCTCCGGCCGCTTGAACCACAACCATGAGCTGTTTTCCTGGCTGGTTCGCAACGGCGCCGACCCGAACGCCCTGCACGAACTGGAGCAGAGCAAGGCCGCTCTCGACGTTGTCGGGTTGAACTTCTACCCTCAGTGGTCCACGAAGCAGCTTTACATCGATAAGCGAGGCCGGTTGGCGTTTCGCGAGACGGAGCCTGAGGGCGACGGATTTGCCGAACTTATCAAGAAATATCACGAACGTTACAACACGGCGATCATGATAACCGAGACCAGTGCCGTCGGGAGCGAAGAGATCCGGGAACGCTGGCTGGATTCGTCCGTGAGGGTGATCAAAGAGATGCGGAGCGAGGGCGTGCCTGTGATCGGTTACACCTGGTTCCCGCTTTTCACGATGATCGACTGGCGGTACAGGTTCTCGGACGGCCCGTTGGAGGATTTCTACCTCGAACTCGGGCTTTATCGAATCAACAGAGAAAAAGAGGGGCCGCGATGGCACCCGACCCCTCTCGTAGATATGTTCCGTGAACGGGCGGCCGATCCGCTGGCCTCGGTTGGCGACCTTGCCATGCCTTCGGTTCATCGTTCTTCGCCTGAAAGATCCCCGCTCGCCACGGTGTAGGAAATTATTGAAGGATCCAACAGGGGCCGGCTAAACGCCGGTCCCTTTTGCATTCACGTTACGGTTCATCCAGTCCCAGGCGGAACCGATGATCACCCGCAGATCCTGAAACTGAGGCTCCCATCCAAGTTCACTTTTGATACGTTCCGATCCCGCGACCAGTACCGCCGGGTCACCGGGACGCCTCGGACCGACGACGGCTTTAATATCTTGATCGGTAACTTCCCGGGCCGTCTCGATCACTTCCTTTACCGTGTAGCCGTCCCCGCCGCAGCCTAGGTTGTAGATACCGCTCTTCCCAGAGGCGATCGCGAGCACGTGAGCACGCGCAAGATCGGTCACGTGGATGTAGTCACGCACGCAGGTTCCGTCTTTTGTCGGGTAATCGTCGCCGTAGATCTGCACCGATTCGCGCATCCCGGCGGCCGCCTGGAGCACGATCGGGATGATGTGGGTCTCAGGGTCGTGCATCTCGCCGCAACGCTCGGTCGCTCCGGCCGCGTTGAAGTACCGCAGGCTCACGTACCGCACGCCGTGGGCCCGCTCGTACCATTTCAACGCCCGTTCGAATGCGAGCTTCGATTCCCCGTAGGGGTTAGTGGGTATGTTCGGGAAGTCTTCGGTGATCGGCTGCCGCTCCGGTTCACCGTAAGTGGCCGCTGTAGACGAGAATACGATATTCTTCACTCCACATGAGACCATAGTGTTGAGCATGTTGAGCCCGTTCACCACATTATTGTGGTAATACTTGGCCGGATGCTCGACCGATTCCCCGACAAGGGAGTAAGCGGCCATATGGATCACGGTATCGATGCTTTCGTCACGAAATATCCGCTCAACAAGGGCGGCATCGCCGAAATCCCCCTCGAAGAACCCGGCATCGGGGTGCACCATCTCCCGGTGTCCCTTCTCGAGGTTGTCTATAACAAATGTTTTATGCCCCGCGGAGATGCATTCCTCCACCACAACGCTTCCGATGTACCCGGCGCCGCCGGTAACTAAGATATTCATATTGTTGAGATCAACGAAATTTTTCTTAAGATTAACACTTTAAGCTTAGTATTTTGACCAGTTGTTTTTGTTATGAGAGAAGTCCGATTCAAAAGTTTTCTAATGGGCGGCTTCGAATGTTCGACGCACCGCGACCACCGCGGACGCCGCCTGGACCTCATCGCCTCCACCCAGCATGACTTTTTCGCCGAGGCCGACTACGCCCGGATGGTCCAGCACGGCATGTTGACCGCCCGCGACGGAGTCCGCTGGCACCTGATCGAGCCTGAACCGTTCCGGTACGATTTCAGCAGCCTCGACGCCCAGATCGCAGCAGCGAAAAAGACCGGTATCGAGATCATTTGGGACTATTTCCATTACGGTTATCCTGACGATCTGGATATCTTTTCCCCGGAATTCGAGGAACGGTTCGCAGCCTTTTCTAGGGCCTTAACGAAATATCTCGTAGAAAATCTAGGTCCGGGCGTCGCGGTCTGCCCGGTCAACGAGATCTCGTTCTTTTCGTGGATCGCAGGTGACAAGGGTCTATTCCATCCCTGCAAGCGCGACCGGGGAGACGAATTGAAAAAGACCCTTATCCACGCCGCGAGATGTTCCGTTGAACAGATCCGCGCGATCGATCCCACTGCACGGATAATGTTCACGGACCCCGCGATCCACGTTGTCCCGAAGGACGATTCACCTGCGTCGAAACGCGCGGCTGAGAGTTACCGGCGTGCCCAGTTCCACGCTTATGACGCTCTCGCCGCAACCGCCGATTTCGAACCGATGGACCTCCTCGGGCTCAATTACTACTTCCACAACCAATGGCGGCACCCGAGCCGCAGAAAGATCCCGCGCGGGCACAAGGAATACCGTCCGTTCAGCGAGATCCTTCGCGAGTTTTATGACCGCTATAAGAGGCCGATCCTCATCGCCGAAACCGGTATCGAAGACGAAGAGCGCCCAAGTTGGTTCCATTACGTCTGCGACCAGGTGCTCGTCGCGATGTCCGCCGGCGTGCCCGTCCTCGGGATATGCCTCTATCCGATCTGCAATCACCCAGGATGGGCGGACGACCGGCATTGCCACAACGGACTTTGGGATTACCCCGATGCTTCCGGCGGCCGCGAAGCCTATCAGCCTCTATCCGACGCGATCCGCGAACGATTACCCGATTTCGGATCGGTTCAGGTCCGATCGAAGGCGAACGGTGCGTAAGGTTTTCCGGTCTATTCCAACGTAGTCTCTCAGGGAACACATTTGTGTCTCCTCACCTACCTTTACGGCCGGTTCCGGACCTCTGTACGGCAACGTACAGAGGTCCGGTTCACTTCGCATTAAAATATTTATTGAAACCAGCACACAAGTTTGGCTTCCACGTTTTAGGAACTCGTCGATAGCAAGGAGGTAGTTAAATGCTCTGGACATTGGTCATCGTTCTCTTGGTATTGTGGGCCCTCGGGTTCGGCTTCGCCGGAGCGGCGGTCGGCAACCTGATCCACATCCTGCTCGTGCTAGCACTGGTCGTACTCGCGATCCAGCTGATCACCGGTCGCAGATCGGCCCTCTAGGACGGAAATCCAAAAATAGACACACGACTCCGGCTCGACTGAGCCGGAGTTTCTTCTTCACTGCCCCCAGTCGTTGCGCGGATTTTCTCACGCCTTTTTTTGAATATTCGCAATATTTTAGCCATAACTTGCCTCTATCAGGAGGTAAGTGCAATAATACCCACATTTACCCGCAGGCACACCGATTGCCCACTTGGTTGACTGAAACCCAGTTTCGCCCCGCACGGAGGTGGTTAACATGGCAACCGACAATCCGAAAAACCGAAAGGTAGCCATCATCGGCCTCAAAGCCGTCACTGCGACGGAGGTCTATTCCCTCTTCGTCAGCGGCCGGATCAGGGAGGTCGTGTTAGTGGGTTCGGAGGCGGCTCGGCTTGTCGGCGAGTTTCGCGAACTGCAGGCTATGGTTCCGCTTTCCAACAAGGTCGAACTCGGCCAAGGAACCATCGACGACTGTGTTTCCGCGGGCATCGCGGTGGTCGGCGGAGCGGCCGATTCCGGCTGCGGGACGATCGTCGACCTGCGAGGGGCCGTGGCCGAGATCAGGCGGACGGTAACCGGCCTTCACAACGCCGGATTCTCAGGGATAATTCTCGTAACCGGCTCCCCGATCGAATTGCTCGTCCGGGCGGCGGTGGAAAGTTCGTCATTCCCTAGCCACAAGATATTCGGGATCGGAAATCGGACAGATCTCTCATCGGCGGTGTCGCGGTTATCCCATCGCTGGAACGTCCCTATTTCGGGATCAGCCGTTCATTCTGGAACCGAACTGCCAAAAGGTTGGTGCACTGCGGCCTCGTCTGATATAAGATACGTCGATCGCTGCACCGCGGACTGCCCATTTTTCGAGAGCCTCCTGGCCAAGCCGGGGCTATCCGTTTCGTCCGCCGCGGAGATGCAGGACCGCTCACCCCAGCGGCTGGCGGCATGCGTTACTCAAGTGTGCGAATCGGTGATCGATGACCTGCATACTGCCGCTCCTGTATTCGTATACAAAGACGGGCTCGTCGAATCCAGCGTCTGCGTTATTACACGCGACGGTTTGGAGAATGAATTGCGGAAAGCTGCCGGACCCGAAAGCCCGCGGAACAAGTTCGCGGACGAAATTTGGTCAATGGTGAATGCCGACCCCATTGCGGAAACCCGCTGTGCGTGACGCTCGGATTTTTAATGACCGGGCTCCGATGTTTGCGGCCCTAAGCGAGTAAGACTGATGAATTCACACCACCCAGGAAATCATAAGTGCTGCGACTGTTCAGCGAACAAGGAAGGCTTCTTCTGCGAATTGGGCAGGGAGAGCATCAAGGCGTTCGACAGCGTCAAGATCTCCAACAGCTATTCGTCTGGAAGCATGCTGTTCATCGAAGGGCAGCCGGCCAACGGCGTTTATATGCTGTGCCATGGCGAAGTCAAGCTGTTCACCTGTTCGCGTGACGGGAAGGTCGTCATCCTCCACGTTGCTCGCCCCGGAGAACTCCTGGGCCTGAGCTCGGTGATCTCGGGTGGGGTTTATGAGGTGTCGGCGGAAGTCATCGAACCGTGCCAGGTGAATTATGTGAGCCGTGCGGATTTTCTGCGATTGCTGAATACGAATCCGGACGTCGCGATGAGCACCGTCAAGCAGCTCGCCGTACGGTATAACGATACCTGCAGCCAGATCCGCTCGTTCGTTCTGGCGAACTCGGTCGCTGACAAGCTCGCTAAACTGATGCTCGATTGGTGCGACACCATGGCTATCGGGCCGGGCAATGGGAACGGAGCGGGGCCCATACGCGTCAAGATGCGGTTCACCCACGAGGAAATGGCCGAAATGATCGGCACTTCCCGCGAAACCGTCACCCGCCTTTTGAAGGATTTCCGCGAGCGAAAGATCATTTCCCTCAAAGGATCCGACCTTTATATCCACAGCAAAAAGGGCCTTGAGGCCTTGATCGGCCGGCCCCGAGCCTCGCGCGCCCGCATGTGACGCCGGTCACACCGGTTTGTGTCGTATGTCCTAACGGTTCGACCGCTTATCGGGATTATGCTACCGCCTGTGCAGACAGTTTGGGCGGAGGCAAAAACAATAGTCGAACCTAACCCATCGATCCCGGGCCCCATATCCCTCGTCACTCTTGATCAATTATTCGAAAGTGGAAGCGGCGACTCGGGCCTGCCGGCATTTTGCGACCGTAAATATCTTCCCGGACAATACCTGATCGAATGCGGCTGCACGCCCGACCGGATCATCGCGGTCATGGACGGCCTCGCAGTGCTCGAAGTGGATGATCTTTCGACCGGAGAGTATAAGGCCCGTATCTTGTTCCCGGGCGAAGTGGTCGGGCTGATGGAAACGCTGGCCGGGCGGCCCATCTCTTATAACGTGATCGCTTCCACGGAATGCACGGTCCGATCGATCATTCGGACAGACCTTATCAGGCACATTGCGGAACGTCCCGAACTTCGTTCGCGAGTCGTTCGCTTGCTTGCAGACCTGGTCCGCGACGCGGACCGTTTATTGAAACAGCTTTAAGGATCAAAGAACCAATCGTCCTACCTGTGACAGGGGTCACAGCAGCCCTCAACAGCGGATCCTAAGATTCATGGTAGTGCTGTACCGGGCGCAATTTCCGGCCCAGGTCCGACAGCAGTAGGAGGCACATATATGGCTTCGATAAAAAAACTAAAACTCCTGATGCTCGGCACTTCCGCCGTGCTTCTTTTCATTTGGATGGCTGTTACATTCACATCACCGGCCATTCGTTCCTCGGCCTCCGAACTGCCGGTGACCACCGCCACCCCGGTGAACGCTGACGACCGCTATGTCGGCAGCGAGACCTGCAGAGCGTGCCACGACCAAGCGTTCAACGACGTCGCGAAAACCTCTCACGGAAAACTCGGAGAAAGGTCCTCATGGAAGGACAAAGTGGTGGGATGCGAATCCTGTCACGGGCCCGGTAAAGAACACGTCGAGGGCGGCGGCGACGTAACCAAGATAATCAACCCCAAGAACCTCGACCCGAAAGCGGCCTCCGACACCTGTTTGGCCTGCCACGCCGGTAAAGAGGCCCACAACAACTTCCGCCGGGGCGACCACTGGCGAAACAACGTCAGCTGCAATGATTGCCATACCGCTCACGGCCCTAGCTATCCGAACCAAAAGCCCGGTTCGATCGCCTTCGTCAATGGGGTATCGGCCCAAAGATCCAATCTCGCCAGCCGGGCAATGCTCAAAGACAGTGAGCCCCAACTCTGCCTATCGTGCCATAGCGAGGTGAAATCTCAGTTCACGAAACCGTTCCGGCACAAAGTGCTCGAAGGGACGATGAGCTGCAGCGATTGCCACAACCCGCACGGGGGATTCGATCAAAAGCAGACCAGGCTCGCGGTCGGTGCCGATCAATCCTGCGTCAAGTGCCACTCCGACAAGCAGGGCCCGTTCGTGTTCGAACACTCCCCGCTGAAGCTCGAAGGCTGCTCCGCATGCCACACACCGCACGGATCACAGAATCCGAAGATGCTGAAGCGTGCAAGCGTCCGGCAGCTTTGCATCGAGTGCCACACGGACATCTTAAATGTTGCCCTGGATCCGGAAGCGTCTCACGGACCGCACGCGCAGAATGTCATCCGGAATCAGAACTGTACGATCTGTCACGCCGCGATCCACGGATCGAACGCACAGCGTAACTTCTTCAGATAGGGGGCCACGACAATGACACACACATCAAGAAATAATCCGTCAAGGTTTAGCGGCACCCTTCGATTTCTATCCGCTGGTTTCGCCGCGGCGATCTTATCGATCACTTCCCTTGCACAGTCACCATCGCCCTCACCTTCCTCTACGGACTCGGACGGACGCTATTCCGTCAAAGCCAGTACCGAGATCGGCGGACGATGGGTGGACGTAAACGGCTTCGAGAATAAGTTCCGGAGCGACCTGAACTACAAGACCGGGTTCCGCGTCTTTGACTCGAGCATCTACGTCGAGGACAACGGTGAGGGATCAAACTACAAAGCGTTCGATTCGGCTTTGATAATGGCCTCCGGCTGGGGCTCGGACCCTACCGGCTTTATCCGGGCGAATATCGAACGTGATGGGGTCTATCGGCTCGATACGACGGTCCGTAGGGTGAGCTATTTCAACTTACTCAACAACCACGCCGTCGGTGAGACGAAGATCAGCTACGACAACTACGACACCCGCCGAAATTTCGGTGACCTCGACCTGACCCTTCTCCCCGACAACCGGAAGATCCGCTTCCGATTGGGCGGCTCGTACAACATATCGAACGGCACGTTCACCTACACGACCCGCCAGAGCAATGCGTTTCCGTTCGACGCGGACGCCAGGACCAAGGCCTACGACCTGCGTGCCGGTGCCGACGGAAGCTTGCTCGGATTCAACTTTTCCGGCACGTACGGCTACCGTAATTTCAGTGACCGTACCACCTTTACCCTGGTCGGGCCGGAGGAAGGCTCCAACGTCGATACATACGACTTCTTGTCGGCACAGCGATCGAGCCCGATCAGCGGACGAACTCACTTCGGGATGTTCAGCGTGCAGCGTACCATCGCTAACAAATTGGATTTCACCGCGAGGATACTGCATTCGCGGACCTCTAATGAGTTCAGCTGGAACGAAGCATCGCGTTTCTTCTACGCCTCGACGTCCGTCATAACGACCGAGCAGCTCAACATAACCGGCCAGTCGTCTCGGCCTCAAACCCGTGGCGACCTTGGTATAACCTGGCGGGTCACGGACAAGTTCCGCATTTCGAACACGTTCACATATGACGGGTTCAACTTGAACGGCGGCAACCTCTACCTGCTGGGCTCGACACGTTCCGGTGCCTCCAGCAGGCAGCACAACTACACGTTCACCAGGTATCGGAGATACATGAATCTGATCGAAGGTGACTACCAGTTCAATAACCGCTTCGCGGTGAATCTCGGGTACCGTTACACGACGCGCGATTTCCAGATACTGTGGACCGCTTTCAACGTGGCGACAAACCCGCCGACCCTCGTTGCGGGGACCGGGGAGATCGAGGAAGGCGACAACACGACCAACACGGTCATCGCCGGGACCCGCATCAAACCTCTCAAGAACTGGACGCTATATGCGGACCTGGAAAAGGGCAAAGCCGACAACGTCTTCACACGGGCGGGCAACGCCGATTTCACCAACTTCCGCATCAGAAGCCAGATGCGGTTCGACAAAGTGTCCGCGAATGTCTCCTTCATCAGCAGGGACAACGAGATACCGACGGACCTGTCGAGGGCCGTCCCGAGGATAACGGACAATAAAAGCCGCATATTCTCGGCAACGCTCGACTGGAACCCCATTGATGAATTGAACCTTACCGGTGGTTACAACTACACGCATCTTACCAGCCGTGCAACGGTGAACTTTATACCTACGCTGGCCGATGCACTGAGCGAATACTTCGTACGCGACAATTACTTTTTCATCGACGCTACCGTCAGACCGCACAAGCGGATCACCTTCTTCGGCAGCTATCGATGGAACAAGGACCGTGCGTACGGAGATCGTGAGATCCCGGCCCTGGCGGCACCTTATATCCTCGGCGGATACCCGATCGACTTCAAGGCACCGGAGTTCAGGGCGGCGATCAAGCTGAACCGTTATGTCGATTGGAACATCGGCTACCAGTACTACGACTATAAGGAGGAACCAGTACAGAACGTACAGTGGGCCCTACCGTTCCAAAACTACAGTGCCCACATGCCGTATATGTCCCTTCGGATCTACCTGGGCAGAGGAGCTGGCGACCGGTGATCCGAGTCTGTTAGTAAATAACGCCAGTTAACGGCCGCGGCGATCTGCAGAAAGACATTCATGCACATCGCCGCGGTTTTATTATCAAGCGGGTTCCTTTCCATCTCACGCCGCCACGACTTTGCAGAAACGCGTCCATTCCCCTAAAGTGATTCGCATCACTGTTTCCGCCGTTGATCCACTGTACTCATTAATTAGTGGTTACTAATCCCATGAAGAGTCGAATCAAGATCGCCGTCATCGCCGCTTTCGTTGTTTTGTCCGTCGGGGCATACCTATATCGGTCGATCGCGACGTCGGCCCAGAACGCACAGGATCCCTACCTCACCGCAAACCAACAGGCGGGCGAATTCCCTACCAGAGTTAACCTGGATTGTGCGGGCTGCCACGGCCCGGGCAAGAAACTTCCGGATCTCGGGGGCGAGAAATTCCACAAGGACTCGCACAGCGCGATGGCGAACAGCATTCACGCTAAGAGCGGTGCCAACGGCAAGCCGGCCCCGTCCTGCCTGAACTGCCACGCCGTCAACGGCGATCCGACCACGATACTTCCCGCAGAGAATCCCAAATCGACGGTCAATCGAGCCAACATGGCCGTAACGTGCGGAGGGTGTCACGAAGAGGCGGGCAAGTCCTTCCACCTGAGCATTCACGGGACCAAACGTGAACAAGGAGCCGATAAAGCCGCCTCCTGTGCCGATTGCCACGGCTCGCATAGCATACTCCCGGTGAAGGATCCCGCATCCACGATGAACCGGGCGAACGCGCAGACGATGTGCGCGAAGTGCCACCAGGAAAACGTCGCCGAATATAACATAAGCAGCCACGGACAGGCGGCCCATGCCGGAAACGAAGACGCTCCATCGTGCACTACCTGCCACACCGCAGTTTCTCACCTGCCCGCACCGCTCAGCTTACGCGATTTCAATCTGCAGATGGTCGCCAATTGCAGCATGTGTCACACTCAGCAGGCACCGAGCTACCGCGATACGTTCCATGGTCAGGCGACCGCCCTGGATTTCAAGATGGCAGCCACATGCGCGGACTGCCACACGCCGCACAAGAACCTCCCGGCGAGCGACCCGCGGTCTTCCGTCAACAAGGCGAACCTGGTACAAACCTGCTCGGCCTGCCATACGAACGTTACTTCCAGCTTCGTGATGTACAGCCCTCACCCGGATCCTCACAATCCGGAAAAATCGGAGAAGGTTTACTACATCACGATGTTTATGGAGTTCCTGCTCCTTGGCACATTCTCGTTCTTCGGGATCCACACGATCCTCTGGATCCAAAGGTCGCTGGTAGCTTATTTCACCGAGAAACACGAGACCTCGGAAGACGACGAGATCTACGTGGTCCGCTTCGCCAAGGTGCACCGGATAACCCACATCCTGATCGTCATCAGCTTCATACTGCTGGCCGCCACGGGGCTGCCGTTGATGTTCCACTACACGGAGTGGGGCAGCTTCTTTGTGCGGATCGGCGGCGGGCTCGAGGTCACACGCGTCGTTCACCGGATATGTGCGGTGATAACCGTCGTTTACGCTCTGATCCACATCGGGTTCATATTCCGTAAGGCAGTATTAGAACGGAAGTTCTCGCTGCTGTACGGACCGGACTCGATGGTGCCGCGAATCGACGATGTCAAGGACCTTTTCAATATGTTCCGGTGGTTCCTTTATCTCGGCCCACGGCCCAAACTTGACCGCTGGACGTATTGGGAGAAATTCGACTACTTCGCGGTATTCTGGGGCGTGCCCGTGATCGGGCTGTCGGGACTTCTGCTTTGGTTCCCGACCTTCTTCTCGCGGTTCCTGCCCGGGGACTGGCTCAACGTCGCACACATCGTGCATGGCGAAGAAGCCCTGCTCGCGACAGCGTTCATCTTCGCGTTCCACTTCTTCCACAACCATCTGCGGCCTGAGAACTTCCCGATGGATACCGTGATCTTCACCGGAAAGATGACGCTCGCGAGGTTCAAAGAGGAACGGGAACTCGAATACGAACGCCTCATCGAGGAAGGCAAGCTCGACTCCATCATTACCGATCCTCCGAGCCGTCGAGCCCGGATCGCCTCGAAGACGTTCGGCTTCATCGCTTATATCTCGGGGCTGATCATGGTCGTCGCGATCTTCATAACGCTCCTGACCCGTCACTGATCCGGCGGACCGAAATTCCAACAAAAAACATCGCCCGGGGAACCAACTCCCCGGGCGATGTTTTATTTGCTCTCCGCTTAGCTCCGGTTGAAGCGGGGCGTTGGCCTCTGTGCCAGGCCGTTATCGTTCGACTTCTTCTTATGGCAATCCGCACACTGGAACTTTGAGATGTCCCCCAGATTCACCGGATGCTTGAATGGCTTATCCGGGGAATGGCACGTCTCGCATTTGCGGTCGGACAGTGAGCCGAGGTCGATGGGGTGCGTCCATGTTCCCGTCCTGACATTCGACGACGGCGGGGCCGCGGAATCGAATATCGTAGTGTGGCAAACGTTGCAGTCGTTCGTGATCATCTTGCCCGACTTGCTGAAATGCTCTCCGTCATGGCACCTGAAGCAGCCCGCGAAATTCTTGTGTCCGATGTTGTTCGGGTGCGTCCGCCAGTCGGTCCTCATCTCGGGGAACATATACGTCTGGTATATCCCCTGTATCTCCGCAATGGCATTCTTCAACGCGTCCTGCTTCTCCAGGAATACCTGTCCGTAGTTGTTTCGATAGAAGTCATTCAGCCCCCTATCGATCGCCGCGAGAGCCTGCTCAGTCGTTTCGTAGGTGCCGCTCAGCACCTCGACCGCCTGGCGGCGAAGGTAAGGTAGCGTGACGTCCATTTTCCCGGCGGCGAGGGCCTGGTCCACCGCGACGTCCGGCGGCAGGTAAACGTGGGCGGGGCGGTTGTGGCAATCCACACAATCCATTTTCCGTTTCGCTGAAGCCTCGATCTGCTGCCCTGAAAGCTGCACACGGCGGTCGGAAAACTCCTCGACGTTCCCTTCACGGTCGACCATCCTGACCCACGGGATATTTTGTCGTTTCTCGTCCGCCGCGATGTAGCTGATCTCGTTCGCGATGTTCATATGCCAGTGGATGCCTTCCACCTTCCCGGTTCTCGGGCTGCCCCCGCCGACGTTTATGAGCATGCGAGTTTGGCGGAGCGTGTTCTGCTCATCGTTTCCGTAGCGATTGAACACCTTCATTTGTGCCCCGAAAAATTTCTCGGGCCAATGGCACTGCTCGCAGGTTTCCGGGGCCGGACGTAGGTTGTGTACGGGCGTACCGATCGGGCGGGAGTACTTGCTGAAAGCCACCGAATAAAGCTGATAGGCCCCCGACAATTTCGACCGTACATACCAATCGGCCCCCTCACCCACGTGGCAGTCCACACAGCGTACCCTTGCATGAGAACCAGCGAGATAGGCTGTGTATTCAGGCTTCATTACGCTGTGGCACGTTTGCCCGCAAAATGCCACCGATTCCGTATATTCAAAGGCACGGTAGCTGCCGAACGCGCTCACGGCAATGAAGAAGAACGTCAGCACAAGGAAGACCAGGAACCGCCGCCGCATGTGCGGATCGTTCAGATCCAGCTTCGGGTAGGCGGCGATCTCTTCGGGCGAAGCGAGCCGGCGGCGACGACGCTCGAATATCATTCCCGCCCCTACGACGGCGAGGCCGAACATGAGTATCGACGGGAAGATGATGTAGGTCAGTATCCCCAAATAGGGATTGTCTCCGTGCGACGCGATCTCCATCAGGAATAGAAGCGTTACACATGCGAGGCTCGCTACCACAATGGAGATCCCCACGAAACTGATGTAATTGCGCATCAGGCTCGGAGGGCGGGACGTTACGTTTTCCGGATCGGAGGATTTGCTTGTGTTTGACATATCAGGCTAGGGAAATGGTATTTTCGTGGGCGAAAAACGTTCGGGCCGGTATGAATCGGAATTAGTGGGACCCACCGAATTCCATTCATACCGGCCCGAATCGGGATGGTAATGCTCTACGGGTTAGTTCCCGCCGGACCGAAGTGTTTTCATGTGGGCTACCAGCGCTTTGGCTGTCTCTTCATTGATTCCTTTCGATTCATACTCGGGCATGTAAGGCGGTTTCTCTCCCTTCTTGCCCTTCAGGATCGCGTGTACGAGTTCCTCCTCCGGTAATGCCGGGTCGAACAACTTAGCGGCTGTCGGGCCATGGCACATAGCGCACTTGGCTTTATAGATCGTCGCGGCGTCGTCCGCCACCGGCGTCGCTCCGGTCGGCGGAGCAGAATAAACGGCAACTAATACTAGGGGTGCCGTCAAAATGGCTACAGCAATGATTTTGGCTCGTCGTAAATTCATGATCCGCTCCAACTTCAACTATGGTCTTCGGGCCAGCGGCCCGTCGCTGCTCCTATCGCAACCTTCGTGCCATTCGCAACCCCATTAAAATAGGGGGAATCGCGTTTCGCCGACTTCCCCCTAACGTGCAATTTCACGATGGATGCGAAGATTCCCGCGCACGCGGAAACCTCAAAAACTAAATGAATTACCTTGGTGGCAACGGGCGCAGTTGTTGAACTCGGCCGCACCGAACGCCCGCTTGTCATTGTGGCAGGTGGCACAGCTCTGGGTTTTCCCTGCTGCCTTGTGGAAAACCATCGCCGGGGCCGACACCTGGTTCTCTCCCGTGCCCGCTCGGAGCGTATGGCACGAATTGCAGCTCATCCCCTTGTGCCTCGCGTGGCTGAAACTGCCCACGTAATTAGCTGAGGCCTGAACGGGCCCGGGATTACCCTGCTCGTGGCAGGTGCTGCATGAGTCGATATTGGTCCCTTTTTCGGCCATCGTCTTCGCGATATTCGAATCCGTACTGTGGCACTGCAGACAGGTCGCATGGGCGTTCTGGCGGGTCGGGACCGAGAACCCGATCCCTTGCTGCGTCGGTTTATGGCATGTCGAGCAGTTTGCCTGGGATGCGTGCTTCGCGTGGTCGAATTTAGCGTTGAACGAGGTCAGAGGGGGAAATTGCTTCATCGCCCCCGTTTGGGTGTCGGTATGGCAGATTGAGCACATTTGGCTGCTCTGGGGATTTTCGAAATGCGGAACGTGGCAGCCCGCGCATGGCGCGTGATTCTGTGTGCCCGGGAAACTCACCTTGGCCGGCGAAGCACCGTCGTATTTGTGACAAAGAAGGCACGGAAGGGCCGCGTGCGACTCGTTCGAGTGGGTGAATTTCGAATAATCGATCGACGGGTCGATCGTCGCCGACGGCGTCGGGGCGACCTGGGCCTGGTTCGTGTTGACGTTTTCCGCTGGCCCGCTGCTGCAGGCGATCGAGTAAACGACGAAGGAAAGGAGCGCCGCGGCGGATACGGCGCGTTTTACGCCGGCCACCGTGATCCAGGGGGTTCTGAATGAGCCTCGGTTCATTTTGGTCCTCAATTGCCGGCCGCCTCAATAGCCTTGGTGTGAGATTCGGGGATCGGCTTGCTGCCGAAACTAATATGGCATTTGACGCATTGGAAACTCGGATTTTTCTTTCGGGCGTCGACCTCGTAATTCAGCACGCCGCCGTCGTCGACGGTCGACGTGACGTGGCACATGCTGCACGAGGCGATCGGCACCTTTTTGGTCTTTTGATCGACCGTATTCATCGCCGACACGTCGTGACACGTCGAACAACTGAGATCCGCGTGGCTCGCGAACTCGTGCCGGAAGGCGCCTGCTGAGGTCCGCGTGCTCCAAGCATCACGCATCACCCGCTCGGTCGCTCCGCTTCGCAACGCCAGGGCCGCGTCAAAATCGGCGGGGCCGATCGGCTGTTTCAATTTGTGGCAGGTCGCACAGTCCGCGGGGCCGGGGCTCATCCCGCTGTCGGCGTTGTGGCAGGTGAAACACGTAGTGTGCCCAATGGGTGACGTCTTGAATGTTCCCTTCTTGAGCCAGAAGGCGTCGCCGAGGTCCGACGGAGGTTTGATCAGGTACTCGTCCGCCGAATCCCCTTGAGGCGACATTGTCTTGTGGCACACCGCACAGCTTTCCTCCGCCTTGCCCATCTTCGACCAAGACGCGTTGACGAACACCGAACTTCTCGCGGCCAGGCCGGTGACGATATCGACGTGCTTGTCGTGCGGGAACTGCACGGAGAAATCCGAATCGGCGGTCTTCCCCTTCGGCGACTTGTCGAAGATCTCGCGGGGATTCGGGAACGGATGTCTGGAACTGTTCCGGGGCCCCGGGTTGGTGTGGCAGATCGAACAGATCACCGGCGGCCGGCCGGAAAAGAATTGCTGCCGGTGGCAATTTATGCAGGACGCGTGCTTCGGGTAGTCCGTTATGTCAGGAAAAGCCTCATCTCCGCTCCTGACCTTTTTCCAGTTGTCGGACGGGAACTTGTGGCAGTTGGAGCACTTCTGCTCCTGGTGAGCCTTTATATCATGGCGGAACTGGGAGTATTTGCGCGGTGCCGCTGGCTGGCTCACCGGCCTGCGAGGTACCGGCGTCGGGGTCGCTTCGGGAGTTTCGCCCGCCGATGCGCTTCGCACGGGTGCGGCGCTCCACATGGTCGCCCCAACGATGGCGAACGCAAACAACGCGAAGACCGATTTGAGTGTCGTTCGTTTCGCATTTTTCATAATCAATGTCTGCCCAACCGATTCAATTATATCCGTGTGCCTATGCTGCCCCTGTGATTGATGTCACAGGCTGACCGCTACTCCGTCCACATGCGGAATTTTCCACACTTCCGCAGTGCATTCCCGCGTGAACAGCTCTCGCGACGCGATCGCTGCATCGCGAAATCCAATGTTTTCAGTGATTTTCCGTTGAATCCCTCCAAGGCACGGCTCTTGCCCTTTCGCTTTTGCGATTTCACAAAGCGGCCTTCGCCGATCACCAAAATATGTCAGCAGTATTGGAAACGCAACAATTCAAGCCGAACGCAAGTATAGCCCCGCCGCACGGTCACGATGGCTTTCTCGTTAGGGCCATGCGATTCGCCTCTTCGGTGCACGTGGGCGTCATTCTACTGATCGCCGCGGGTGCGGCGTGCATGGCCGGGATGCTGATAATGCAGCAGAACGTCGAAGGGTTTGCGAATTACTTCGCGACTCTGACGCCGGCCCAGAAGATGGTGTACGGCAAACTCGGGCTCTTCGATGTGTATCACGCGTGGTGGTTCAATGCCCTCCTCGCCGCACTATCGCTGAACATCGTGCTGTCGACCATAGATCGGCTCCCGAAGGTTTGGCGGTATTACGCGAAGCCGTCGGTGACGGTACCGACCAGGTGGCTCCGCGATCAGGCCCATACGACCTCGTTCGCCGTCGTCGGCGAGACCGACGCCATAGTGGATAGGGTCACATCATCGATCAAGGAACAGGGCTACCGCTCCCCAAAGATCACCGAGAAGAACGGGCAAAAGTTCATCTTCGCCGAATCGGGAAAATGGAATCGCCTGATGTTCGTGCCCGTACATATCGGGCTGCTAATGATCTTCGCCGGTGGTTTCATGACGGCGTGGCTGGGCAATACCGGCAGCCTCCCGCTGGCACCCGGTCAATCATCCGACCTGATCTACGATACCGCATACAAACTGGACCAGGTGCAGGAAGTTACCAAGCAGCTCCCCTTCGAGGTCACATTCACCGACATCCAGCAAAAGCTCATCCGCGACGATGGATCGCTCTCCCCGGCGAACACGATCGACTGGATGACGTGGTTCAAGATAAAGGATGAGACCGGCGAGCACGACGCGTTCGTGCAGATGAACCGCCCGTTCGATTATCGCGGTTACCGGTTCTTCCAATCCAGTTTCACCCCGATGGCGCGGGCGCGAACAATAACGATCGCGGCCGCTCCCGCCAACGGCGGCGAGCTGCAGACCGTAACGATCCCCCGTAACGGATCTGCGGAACTCGCCGACGGAACCAAACTGATCTTCAGGGATTTCCGCGGGAATTACAGCATGCACCGTCAGGACCCGAACGAAGACGCCGGCAGTTACGAGAACCCGGCCGCGATCCTCGAGGTTGTGCCCAGAGAGGGCGTAATGCAGGAGGCAGCGGCTCTGACACCAGACGCACCCGACGTCCCCGGTGCTAAGAAATTCGTGAACGGTTACTCGTTCAAGATGACCGCGTTCGAGAAGGTCGGCGAATCGCACGTCCTGTCTGTGCAGCGTGACCCGGGTGCGAACGTCGTCTACGGCGGCTTTGCCCTGCTCACCCTCACCCTTGCCGGCACATTCGCCTTCTCGCACCGCCGAGTCTGGGCAGCAATAGAAATGGGTCCGCAAGGCACGCACGAGGTCATTCTCGCGGGAAACACCAACCGAAACCCGAACGGGTTCCAGGAGAGATTCCAGTCACTTGAGACTTCCATCGTCGACTCGATGAAGGAGAGCAATTAAGCAATGAGCGAACAAGTTCTTAAATCGCCGGTCATTCTGCACAACGCAGCGGCGGGCAAAAGCGCCGACAAGATAGCGACCTCGTATCTTCCATTCATCATCGCGATGGCCGGGTCGTTCGCACTTCTCGCAGCACGTATCGGCATGGGCGGCCAAGGATTCATCACCGACGGAGCCCTGATGATGCTGGGC
>JAEZJR010000221.1 GCA_023415725.1 Acidobacteriota bacterium | reverse complement strand
TTGGGAAAGCGTTTCGGACGCTGAAGGCGTCCAAGGACTCAGTTGTGCGTTCGTCCCCTTCAGGGACCGGAATGCGTTGGTCTTTTACCTAGGGTTCCGCTCACTCGCGTTCGCTCCACCCTAGGCTATACTATTGGTCGCCCTTGGCGACCATTTCCTTTTTGATGTTCGCTTTCTATTCCATCCTTCTCGCTCTCGGCTTCCTGTTGATGTCGCCGCTGTTCCTATTGCGGCGCGAGAAATACGCTTCCGGTTTTAACGAACGCCTCGGGAATTATCCTCCTTTCATCCACGACGGCCGCCCGGTCATCTGGCTTCACTGCGTTTCCGTAGGCGAGACCAATGCCGCGCGCCCTCTAGTCGATGCGATAAGGAAAAGCCTCCCGGGACATCGCGTCGTCATCTCCACCACAACGAAGACCGGTCAGGACCTCGCCCGGAAGATCTTCGCCGACAAGGCCGATGCGGTAGTTTACTTCCCCTTCGACTTCAAATTCAGCGTCCTCAGGGCTATCCGGCATTTCAAACCGTCGCTCGTCCTCCTGATGGAAACCGAGATCTGGCCCCGTTTCATTCGTGAAGCAAAACAGAACGGGGCAAAGGTCGCGATCGTCAACGGACGCCTCTCCGAGCGCTCTTCATCGCGCTATGCATTGATCCGTCCATTCATCTCAAGAGTGCTCGCGGACATCGACCTCGCCTTGATGCAAGGCACTTCAGATGCGAACCGACTCATCTCCCTCGGCGTTAAGAGCTCCAGGGTCCCGGTCACGGGCAATTTAAAGTTCGACCTCGGGCTCGCTGAAGCCGAACATCGCATCACCGACGAATTTCGCGAGCGATTCGCCCTGGATGGCAACCGTCCGCTCATCGTCGCCGCCAGCACACACGATCCCGAAGAACGTTACGCCCTCGAAGCCTTCTGCTCAGCCGCGGCTGGAACTGAACCCGCTCCGCGTCTGCTGATTGCCCCGCGCCACCCAGAACGCTTCGACGCGGTCGCAAAACTTATCGAAAAGTTCCGATCCGACCCCGCCAACGAGTGGCGCGAATATTCCTACACACGCCGCTCAAGTGAGGCGAGCGAGTTGTATAAGAACGCCGACGTCATCCTCCTCGACTCCGTAGGCGAACTCCGGGCTGTTTACCCGCTCGCCGATATCGTCTTCGTCGGCGGCTCACTCATCCCGCACGGCGGCCAGAGCATCCTCGAACCGGCCGCTGCAGGCGCCGCGATCGTCACAGGTCCGCACACGCATAATTTCTCCGATGCGGTGAAGGTATTCCTCGCAAATCAGGCTCTCGTCCAACTTCCCGAGTCCCGAAAGGAAACCATCGTCGATCATCTTTTCGACGCGATCTCCGACCTCCTCGAAGATGGAGACTTCCGTCACGAACTCGCCCGCAACGCCGCCTCCGTCATGACGGCCAACCGCGGCGCCACTCGGAATACAATGGAGCAACTCAGTAGGCTGGCAGCTGAAAGCTCAAAGCTGTAAGCTGGTCTGAAATTTTCGTCCTGATCCTGTGTCCCTTCTCTTTTACATCTTCGCCGCGATACTGATCTACTTCAGCTTCAAGTCTTTCCTCGGCGGTATCGATTATCTAAGGTTCTTCCGCGCGGAACTCGCGAAACCCCTCCCCAATTTCACGCCGTTCGCAACCGTCATCGTCCCTTGCAAAGGCGCTGAGGAAGGTTTGGAAGAAAACCTCGCACCTCTCGTCGCCCAGAACTTCCCGCATTACGAAGTCATTTTCGTCGTCGACGACGCCAACGATCCTGCCGCCCCCATGATCGAAAAGCTGATCCCCGCACGGCATCAGGATCGCGAACACAAACTCGTCGTCGCCCCGAAAGCGGTAAATTCAGGCCAGAAGGTCGAGAACATTCGCGAAGCCGTCCTCCACGCCGATCCGCGATCCGAGATCTTCGTCTTCGCGGATTCTGACGTTCGTCCCGCAAAAGATTGGCTCCGTCACCTCGTGGCCCCGCTGCAGGATGAAACTGTGGGAGCCGCGACCGGCTACCGCTGGTTCATCTCTGACAAAATGTCCCTCGCCGGCGAACTTCGGTCCGCCTGGAACGCCTCGATCACCTCCGCTCTCGGCCCGAACGTCAAGAGCAATTTTTGCTGGGGCGGCTCGATGGCGATCCGCCGCGATGTCTTCGAACGCCTCGAGATCCGCGAACGCCTCGCCGGCACGCTCTCCGACGACTTCGCCGTAACGCGTTTCATGAACGAAGCTGGCCACGAGATCCGGCACGTCCCTCAGGCCCTTACCCGATCCCATGGCGAGTGCAGTTTCCGTGAATGCCTCGAGTTCACCACCCGCCAAATGAAGGTCACACGGGTTTACCGGCGGCACCTGTGGCTGATGTCGTTCTTCGGCTCCGGACTCTTCACTTTCGTGATGCTTACCGCATTCTTGATCGCGGTTTTTAGCGGACAAAACACGCCTCTCGTCTGGACCGCGGTCGCCACCTTGCTGCTCGTTTCCATCTTGAGCATCGGCAAAGCCTGGCTGCGGCTGAAAGCCGTTCAAATGGTCATTCCAGAAGCCAAAAAGCAACTCATCCCCCAACTAACCCTCTGGCTCCTTGCCCCGCCTCTGTTTCTTTACAACTCGTTTTGCGCCCTGTTTTCCCGCCGAATGACCTGGAGGGGCATAACTTACGAGCTTGTGTCCGAAAAAGAAACACTACGTATCCCTTAGTACCCGCATCTCATCCTTAAAGGGTGATATTATTAATTTTATGCGATCGTTCCGACCGTTAATCGCCGCCGTCTGTGCGGTATTCATCATTGGGTCTGCCGTCTCCGCTCAATCCGGGAAACCGCCGATCATCATCATCCCCGGGCTGACCGGCTCCGAACTCGTTAACCGGAACACGGGCGAGAAGGTCTGGTTCAAACTCCAGCGTTCGAAGGACGATGACGTTCGCCTTCCTATTTCTCGGAATTTATCCGCAAACCGGGACGACCTGGTCGCGGGCGACATCATCCGCAGCGTTCAATTCGCCAAGTTCCTCCCCGAAACCGAGATCTACGAAAAGCTGATCGATTCGCTGCAGAAGACGGGTGGTTACCGCGAAGCGAAATGGGAAACGGCCACCAAAGCCGACGCCGCCGATACGTTCTACGTATTCGCTTACGATTGGCGCCGCGACAACGTCGAGAACGCACGTCTTCTCATCCGCCGCATCGAATCGCTCAAGTCGCGGCTTGGCAAGCCTGACCTGAAATTCAACATCATCGCCCATTCGATGGGCGGGCTCATTTCCCGCTACGCAGCGATGTACGGCAATGCAGATCTGCGGCCCGGCGCACCGTCGCCGACCTGGGCCGGTG
>JAEZJR010000184.1 GCA_023415725.1 Acidobacteriota bacterium | reverse complement strand
CGCTCCATCCCCTGAACGATCAACTGCATCACGCCCTCATTGCGCATCATGCGCTTGATGTTGACGATGGTGCCTATCTTGTAGAGGTCATCGTACGTCGCCTCATCGCCGGTGACGTTGTCGCTCTTGGTCGTGATGCAGCCGAGGAGTTTCTCCTCGGTGCCGAGGGCGCTCTCCGTCGCACGCATCGAGCGCTCGCGGCCGACCGCGAGCGGAACGACCGTCTCTGGGAATAGCGTTGTGTTCTGGAGCGGCAGGATCGCGATCTCGAACTGTTCGGGGTGCGTCGTTTGTCCGGTCACGGTTGTGTTCTCGTTGTTCTCCTCAGCCATAGGTCCGCCGTTGTTTAAATTGATTTTGGCGCGAGATGCGGCGCCGAAAGCGTATTTGAAACTACGATGCCTTCTTTAAATGGATGATCAGCAGCCCGTTGTCGAAGTTATGCTCGACCTTTGCCCCTTCTATTGAAGCCGGGAACTTCAGCGTCTTTTCGAAGCTGCTGTAAGTGATCTCCATCTGGTGGTACGACATCCCGACCGCACACGAGCGGTCCTTGCGGCAGCCCGATATGGAAAGCGTGTTTCCCTGGACATCGATGTCGATGTCCTCGGCGGATACCCCAGCCAACTCGACCTTTACGAGCCACCCATCATCCGTCGAGTAAACATCCGCCGCCGGGTACCACAAACGCCCGGATTGAACGTTCTTCGATGAACCTAAGAATTGAAATTGGCGATTAAAAGACTTTGCCATGTGTTTGTACGGCAGACTCTCCAGTCTGTCGCTTTAACCGATAAGGTCTGTCTGCAGCGAGGACAGGCTAGAACCCTGTCCTACTTTTTGCTCCAAAATCCGGCCCCGCTCGAGATCTCCTCTAGCGTTTCGGCGATCTCGCGTTCGTCCTCCATTTCGAGGGCGATGTCCGCCATCGCGATGATGCCTGCAAGTTCGCCGGATTCGCCGACGACCGGGACGCGGCGGACCTGTTTGTCGCCCATCATGCGGATCGCCTCGAAAACGAAATCTTCCGGCCGCACGGCGTATATCTCCGTCGTCATCGCCTCGGAGACCGGTGCGGATGTCTCTTTCCCCTCGGCGATCGCACGCACAACGATGTCTCGGTCCGTAACGATCCCGACGAGTTTACCGCCGTCGACCACCGGGAGCGACCCAACGTCGCCGTCGCGCATCATCGCAGCGACCTCCCGCAGAGGCATAGTCGAAGACGCGGTGCGCACGTTTGACGTCATGATCTCACGGCAACGCGTACGCGCCCGTGCTTTCCCTTCCGATTCGGCCATTCTTTTATTTTGTTTTAGACGCACCGAGAAAGCAAGGCATTTCCGCTAGACAGTTCAAAACGAAGGAGCCCCCGGATCTTCTGGAGGCTCCCAATTGACTCTGCGACCGCGATCAAAACCGCAGCGCAACGTCCTGGCCATCGAGCACCAGGCTTGTCGCGGTAATGTTCCGCAGGCTTCGGCCGCTATAGGCGATCTGTATCTCGCCGCTGGCGTCCGCGTCGCCGGAGTTTTGCACCGTTATTCTGAGGGCCGTATCGCTGAAATACGTGAGCTTTCCGGTGAATACCACCGAACCCCCGAGCGGCCGCGAAAGCGTCACCGTGGCATTCCCATCCGCGTCGACCGAAACGGCCCCGCGAATGAGGAGTTCATTCCCGCGGTCGCCGATCTGCATCGACCCGGTGCCGAATTTCGACAGAGAGATCGTACGGCCAGTGATAGGTGTTGGCTCCTCGCGTGCCGGTACGAGTACGAGTTCTACGTTCTGATCGGCCTGCTGGCCGCGCAGCGTCACGGGGACACCGGCCGCGGTTCGGAATCGGACCTGCCCGCCGCTGCGGATCTCGGCCTGAAGCTCGTAGTTACGCTGCCGGTCTATGTCTCGGAGTTGGTATTCGAGCTCGAACGGGATCGGCACCTGGCGGTTCACTGCGGGGAACGTGCTTTCGGCGACCGAGGGACCGGTTGGGTTCGCCGCGTCGACGATCCTTACGACCACATCCGCATTTGCAGGCATGGCGATCCTCTGCCGGTAAGTCACCGTACCTCGGATCATGTTCTCCCGCTGGCCTCCACCGCCACCACCACCGCCGACTTGAGATAGAGTGATATCGACGTTTCTCGGATTTCCCTGCGTGATCACTGGGTGGCTCGTGTTCGTGATGTACAGGAGCCTTGCTCCGTCTCGGATCTCCGCCTGTACGGCGTATCGGTTTCGCTCCTGGATCCGGCTCCGGTCGTAAGCTATATCGAAGGAGACTGGGGACTGCCTGCCGCTCAACTCTACGCGCTGCTCCGCGATCACGGGAGCATTCGCATCTTGCCGTGTTACATCGACTATCCGTACCGTGAGCACGGAACCGGGCGGGAGTGCATTCGCCCGTCGATACGTGACTGTGCCGGAAACCACGTTATCTTGCGTCTCGACCACACCGCCACTGTCGCGGCAAACTGCGGCCGTATCGACGTCTCCGGGACGCACGATACCGCGGGGCCCGGTTTCGATCGTGTAGGTGACGGAACTTGTTTGCGATGGGCAGCAAAGTGGATCACGTGATGTGTATCGTGCAAATTCCCCACTTATTTCGGTCGCGCTAGTGAGCCGAAGAACATTAAGAGAACCGTCCGAGCGTGCATCCATCGGTTCGGGGGCGAGCGTGCCGGCGAACCGGTCTCGGACGAAAACGAATGCGTTGTACTGCATCGGGCGGCACATCCCGGCGACGCCCGCCATTGCGGTCACGACCGTGACCGGCCCGTAAGTTTGCGAGGCCCCGTAAAGAGACCACCCGGCGCGTGTGACGGCCCGGTCGGCGATCGATTCGGGGGTGCGCACCTGCGAGCGGCACATCGCCTCGATCGGGGCGAGTGTGCGCGGTGCATTGGGAACGGTCCCGTTCGCGTTGTTCCAGTTGTTCAGCGGCCTGTCGAGCCACGACGTCTGCCCGAGGGCGGAAACGGTGAATGCCAAAGCTAGAAAAAGAGGTCTAAGAATTCTGGTTCTCATGCGGTCCTCCGAGTTAAAGGCATTGGATCTTTTGTTGGTCTTATTTGCAGTCTGTTAAAAAGTGCGTCCCCGGATGGGACGGTTAGGGGAGACCTGAGGGGGCGGTAAATTGTAGCACGGTAGGCACTTCACTGACCGGCGAGTTGTTTGTTGATCTGCACGATAAATGATCGGACAGCTTCCGATTCATTACTGTCAGGAAACGTACGAAGGAAGTCCTCATATACCGCGATCGCCTCCTTATATCGCTTCTGTTCCTCATAAATGAGCCCGAGAAGCTGCATTATCACGATCGCGTCCGGAGCGCCGGACAACTGTTTTACCGCCATCGAAAGGTTCTTGGCCGCTTCGGTCGTTGCCTTGACGGCTTCGGGATCTTCGGGGTCGTCGATGGCCTCAAGCTTCTCTTTGTAGAGCAAACCAAGTCCCGCGTAAGCCTCCGGCTGGAACCCGCCGCCTTCGGTTATCGCACGCTTGAAAGCCGCGATAGCCTTTGCTTCGTCGCCGAGTTCCTTGTGGATGCGGCCCTCTATCGCGGAAGCCTCAGCGTTGCGCGGCGTTATTTTTCGGAGTGATCTGATCGCTGTGAGGGCGGCTTCATGATTTCCGCCGTCCGAAAGCACGCGTGCGAGGCCGATATGGGCGGCGGTGAGCTTCGGATCGAGTTTGATCGCCCTTCGGTAAGCTTCCACGGCTTTTGCACGATCAGAAGCGGATTGACGCTCGCCTTCCTGAAAAGCGAGCCAGGCTTCATCTGACGTTCGTGTGAGCGGGACCGGGATATCTCCCTTCTGAAGCGCGGTGAGCGGCTTTGTGGCTTCGGCGAATCCATCGGCGCGGACGCGGATAGTGTGTTTGCCGGGGGAGACGGTCTTTATGGTAAATCGGCCGTCGGTGCCGGTGGCGCCGTAACGCACACCGTCGACCCAGACCGAGGCGTTCGGTTCTGAAATGACCGTAACCGTGCGGAAAGAACGAGCTTGTCCGGCCGCGGTTATGGAAATAACCAGCAGCCATAAGATGGCAAAGGAACTGCGAAGACCTAATATCACGATAGAGATATTCTACCGCAACCGATCAACCCAGGCGCGCGTAATCTTCCGACACGTCCGTATCGACGATGACGTCGTCTATGCCGTCTTTGTTTTTATCCTCTGAATAAAAGAATTTGATGAGCGGCGGGGCGATCAGCGTGGTCGCCACGGCCATGAAGAGCACCGCGGCGAAGAATTGCTGGCTGATCACGGCCATCCCGAGGCCGATCTGTGCGACCACGATCCCGACCTCGCCGCGGGGGATCATCCCAACGCCAATTTGAGACATTTCGCGCCGGGTCATCCCCCATGCGCCGAGGCCGCCACCGATGAATTTTGTGATCACGGCCGCCAGCGTGATCACGGCAGCTAGCACGATCACGGAAGAGTCCCGGAACACGGAAAGATCCAATTGCATCCCGATGTTTACAAGAAAAAACGGGACCAGGAACTCCGTCACACCGGACGTCAGCTGGTGCATTTTCTCGTTTTCCTCGGTCGCCTCGGCCAGGGCCATTCCGGCGAGGAATGCCCCGATTATCGCCGCGACGCCGAAGTAGATCGACACGACGGACAGCGCGAAGCACAGGAGTATACCGATGTTAAAGAAGGGTTTATTGACGCGCAGGCGGTCGATTCGCGGGGCGAGGCGCGTCATCACCCTTGAGCCTAGGAGGCCGACCACTACCGTGAACAAGATGGCTAACCCGGCCGTTTTTGCGACCCCTGAGATGTTGAACCCGCCGGTTCCGATACCCGAAACCACGGACAGTATGATCAATCCGAGGATATCGTCGATGACCGCCGCACCTAAAATTACCCGGGCGGTTTCCTTATCCAAAAGCCCCATCGAGCCGAGAACACGGGCCGTGATTCCGACCGATGTTGCAACCAGCGCGGCCCCGACGAACATTGCCTCGACGAAGACCCCGTCCCAAAGCATCGCGATGAGGTACCCTGCGATGAAAGGAAAAATGACCCCGAGAACGGCCACCAGGGTCGCCTTTTTTCCGACCCGGAAGATATCCTGGGGCTTGGTTTCCAGGCCAACCGTGAAGAGGAGGAAGATGACCCCTAATTCGGCCAGCACCGCGATCAGGTCGGAGGGCTGCACCCAACCAAGGACGCTTGGCCCAATAACCACGCCCGCGAGGATCTCCCCCACGACCGCCGGCTGACGCAGGCGTTCGAATATCTCCGCCATCACCTTCGCTGCGGCGATGATCAGAAATAGTGAGAGCAACACGCTTGCGTGCTCGACGGAAGCGGCGAGGACTACGGGCATTAATATCTCCTGGCTAACCGGGCTTTTTTGAAATGATAGCAACTCGGCGCGGGCTGCTCCAATGCGTTGGGGAGGGCATTTAACTTGCTTTTTCCGCAGCCGAACCTATAATCTTATTCTTCGTGGCTGGGTAGCTCAGATGGTTAGAGCGTGGGATTCATAACCCCAAGGTCGGGAGTTCGATCCTCCC
>JAEZJR010000218.1 GCA_023415725.1 Acidobacteriota bacterium | reverse complement strand
CCGCCGGTCGATCCTGTGCTTTGCGAACCTTTCTTAGTTGCTTCTGCCATTACCTTACTCCTTGAAAATTTATTTAGAATTGATTTATTACTTACCTGCCTGTGGAAAACAGTAACCTCTCGTACAGAATCCCGTCGTTTGCCTTAGTCATTGCGATCACTGTCTTTATCCCGAATGAAAGGAGGCCGGTTTGACCTCCTTTCATCCATGTCGTGCCCCTCAAATTAGCTCACCGTAAATACAGAGTAGATACGGCTCGTCGGCACGGTCACGTCAGCGTCCTCCACGGTTATGAAGAGCCCGAAATCGGTCAGAGCCGATTCGCTCACGATCTCCGCCTCGTCACGATTCCCGGCATTAACGATCTGCCCTAACTTGGTATATTTACCATCCGGGGAAACCGTCCATAGCGTAAACCGTTTATTTGCAGGCACTTTCTTCATGTCGTCGAACTTCATTTTGATCTTCGTCGTGCCTTTTTCACGGTCGATATATGCCTTCCCCTCGAGGCCCTGAAGTTCCCCTGAGAACTTCATCTTGATCTCCTTCTCAGTGTCCGGGAAGGTAGAGATGTTGAGCATCGGGACGTCGTACCGAAACCTAACGTCACCCGCGACCTCTGCTACGCGGCCTTCGCTAACTCGCTTCGGCACAACGGCATAGCCAGTCGGCACCGCGCTCTGGAACACAACGTTGTTCGGAGCGACCGCGGTCAAACCTTCATTCGGCGACACGACCAGCATGAACTGGTTCATCGGCGTCGTGAAATCGGCCTTCGCCACACCGTTGGTTATGGTGATCGGCCCGAGGTAGGTCGGCGTTCCTGTCGGATCCACCGCGTAAGCATGGTAGCTGGTCACCGTGGTCGGCAGCCCTGACATGTCGAAATGAACCTTGGTCCCGTCCGCCGACCGGACTACGTGGGCCATGCCCTTCGCACTGCTGATCGTCGTCGAGGGCGTCAGCGTCACCATCACTTCTTTATCAACCGGGTACTCAATGACCGTGTATGAGCCATCGGGATTTACTACAACCTCTTTTTTCGTGTTCTGAGCCATCGCCCCGGCGGCGAATAAGGCCATCACGGCGGATACGGACACGCTTCTCAAAAACTTTCTCGTCATAAAGACACACCTCCTCCTCATGTCGTGAGCGTGGGGACACGAATAGCCGTAGCTAATGGCACTGCAAGCTATATGCCATTTATGGAATCTGCAATTTTGGCAGGGTATTTAGGGGAAAGGTGTACGCGAGCCGACACACTTCGCTCGGCTCGCGTACGTACTGATGCGGCGCACTAAACGGATCGAGCCTTGGATTGGTCCCAGAGCGAATCCATCTCTTCCAGCGTCGATCCTTCGAGGGTGTTGCCCTGGCTTTTCAGCTTGTCTTCTATGAACTTGAATCTAGATCTGAACTTCCGGTTGGTCTTTTTCAGGGCGGTTTCTGGTTCCACATCGAGCCTGCGGGCGAGGTTCACGACGACAAAAAGCAGGTCGCCCAGTTCCTCGCCGATCTCTCCAGGGTCCCGGGCTTCCATCGCTTTTTGAAGTTCTGCGATCTCTTCGTGGAGCTTGTCGAAGATGTGGTTCGTCTCCTCCCAATCGAAACCGACCTTGGCCGCTTTTTTCGTAAGTTTCAGCCCCTCGAGCAGGGCGGGGAAGTGGACGGGGACTTCGTCCAGGATGGATTCCTTGGTCTTTTCCTCTTTGCCTGACGCCTTCCGCTCGTTGGCCTTGAGCGTGTCCCAGTTATCCAGCACCGCGTCGGCGGTTTCTATCTTCGCGTCGCCAAAAACGTGCGGGTGCCGCAGGATCAGCTTGTTCGAGATACCCTCAGCGACGTCTTCAATGGTGAATTCGCCGCGCTCCGCCCCGATCGTCGCGTGGAAGACCACCTGCAGCAGCAAATCTCCCAACTCCTCTTTCAAGTGCGTCACATCACCCGTCGAATCGGCTTCCTGTATCGCGTCGAACGTCTCGTAGGCCTCCTCCAAAAGGTACTGCGCCAGCGAACCGTAAGTCTGTTCCCGATCCCATGGACACCCGCCAGGGGCCCGAAGCCTCGCCATCACCGCGACGAGCTCGTTAAATTTTTCCGACATAGATTTATTTAAGTCTAGGAAGTCTGGAAAGTCTAGGAAGTCTTGGAAGCAGCGGCCGTCGAGGTTTCTGATCTTCCCTTTGCGTCCTTCGCGAGCTTTGCGTGAAATTCTTTCCCCACGCTTGGCCCGCAAAGTACACAAAGAATTCGCATGTACTTCCAACGGAATTTCGCGAAATGCTACTATTTAGAGATACAGGAATTTTATGATCGGACGAGACGATAATCAGGAAGAGGTCACGCTCAAGGTCGTCGACCGCCGCAAATTCAACCCGGACGGCTCACTAAAAGAAGGAGTGGTCATCGAGCCCTCCGAGCAGAAAACGGAGGAGCCGCAGGCTAAGGAATCGAAAGCCGCTCCGTCCCCGTCTGCAGAAGCCGCCGAAGCCCCGGTCGCCGCCACTGCTGGCGATCTCGAGGACGTGGATCTTGAAGACGACGATCTCGACGACGTCCCCGGCGTTGACGACCCCGCGAGCTTCGTCAATTTCCTCTCGACCCTGGCGACGAACGCCGCCGCCGCCCTCGGCGCCGTCCCGCACCCGGCCACGGGCCAACGCACCCTCGACCTCGATTCCGGCAAGTTCTGGATCGATGTCCTCGCGATGCTGCGCGAAAAGACGAAAGGGAACCTGCACGCAAAAGAGGCCCAACTGCTAGACAGCCTCCTCGGCGATCTTCGAATGCAGTACGTCACGATGGTCCGCGCGACCGAAGAGAAACTCAAAGCCCAGGCCGCGAAGAAATTCTCCGGCGCGGACATCCTCGGCAAGAAATAGTTCAGCGAGTTCAGCGAGTTGGCTGAGTTCTGCGAGTTTGCTAATTTACCTTGAACTGATCGATTAGGAGAACGGGTCAAGGTGGCAACTTTTAAGAGATTTGAAGATATTCAAGCGTGGCAAAAAGCGCGTGAGATAACAAAGAGGATCTATTTGATTTCAAACCAGGGCGAATTCGCGAAAGACTTCAGTCTCCGCGACCAGATGAAACGGGCGAGCGTTTCCATCATGGCGAATATTGCAGAGGGCCATGGAAGAAGAACGCGAAACGAATTCGCAAATTTCTTGAATATTTCACGTGGTTCCGCTATCGAACTCCAGTCCCATTTATACGTCGCTCGCGATATGAATTACATATCGACCGAAGAATTTAGCGAAATATACGAGATGCTCGACGAAGTCTCTAGAATGACAGTCGGTTTGGCGAAGTATCTTCGAGATTGAGTTCGGAAAACTCGCTGAACTTACCGAACTCGCCGAACTAATGAAACTAACCTTCCTCGGAACAGGAACATCTACCGGCGTGCCGTCGATCGCCTGCGATTGCGAGACGTGCATGTCGGATGACCCGCGCGATAAGCGGCTTCGGGTTTCGATACTTATCGAACACGCCGGTAAGACCATACTTGTCGATACGTCGAGCGATTTTCGGCAACAGGCACTTCGCGCGAACATCCGCAACATCGACGCAATACTCATCACGCACTGTCACGTCGATCACGTCTTCGGTCTCGACGACATCCGCCCGCTTAATTTTCGCTACGGCGCGATGCCGATCTTCGCGAACGAGATCGCGTGGATCGACCTTCGCCGCATCTTCCAGTACATCTTCCAGCCGACGCATTTCGGCGGCGGGCTGCCGCAACTCATCCCGCACACGGTGGTCAACAATTCGCCCTTCTGCATCGGCGAGGTAGAGGTCACGCCGCTCGAGGTCATCCACGGAAAACTCCCGGTCGTCGCGTACCGATTCAACGATTTCGCATACGCGACAGACCTCAAGACCATCCCGCCCGACTCGATGGATGGCCTCCGCGACCTCGACGTCCTCGTGCTCGACTGCGTCCGCCTCAAACCCCACTCCACCCACCTCCACCTCGAAGAAGCCCTCGGCATCATCGCCGACCTAAAACCCAAACGCGCCTACCTCACCCACCTAAACCACGACATCCTCCACGAACGCGATTCGAGGCTGTTGCCTGATAATGTAGAATTCGCATTTGATGGGTTGGTAGTGGAGTCGTGATGAACTTTCGGCCCGCTCACCTCCACGACTTGCCTAAGATCGTGTTTATGCTGGCAGATGATTTTCTCGGCCAGCAGCGCGAACGTCTCGAAGACCCTTTGCCGGAAGGTTACGTCAAAGCATTCAGGGAGATCGAAGCGGATCCCAAAAACGAACTTATCGTCGCCGAACTCGACGGCGAGATCATCGGAACATTACAGTTGATATTCACGCCTTCTTTGAGCTACCAGGGCGGCAAGCGATGTACCGTGGAGTCGGTTCGTGTCGATACGGAGTTGAGGGGCAAAGGCCTCGGCCGCGAGATAATGCGGTGGGCGATCGAACGTGCGAAAGAGTAAGGATGCGTTTCAATGCAGCTGACGACGCAGAACGACCGAAGCGATGCTCACCACTTCTACGAATCGCTCGGTTCTTCGAGATCACATGTGGGGATGAAACTGAAGCTGTAGCCTCAAGGTTCGGAGTTCCACCTTTAGGTGGCTTTCGTAACCCAGATACGTTTCGTGGCCGCGTCGGGCCAGCTAAGGCTGGAACTCCGAACTGGGGTTTTCCACAGGTGAAAAACGCGGTTCAGCCCGACATAATTGCCCTAACCTGCCCCGCCTAACCACTGATTTCCACACCCTTTTCCTAACGTTTTCCACAAGAAACCGCGATCGATTTCACCACAACATATTGTGTTTCCGTGAGTTACGGGAATGTTACCTGCAATCTAACCCACAACCTCACCAAAGGGTCGCTAAATGCTGTAAATAATAGGTTTATTATTTTTAGGGCCAACCACTAGATTTTGTGTTGACAAAGCCTCGGAGACACAATATAGTCTATAACCACTGCAGGAGAAACTCCTTTATTTTGCGCTGAGGACCCGCCTGCAAATCAATCAATAAGACCGAGTATTTTTTGAAAGAGCCGTACT
>JAEZJR010000062.1 GCA_023415725.1 Acidobacteriota bacterium | reverse complement strand
GTGTCGACACCGGCAACCCGCAATTCCAGACGCACAACATCCCGAAGGTGGTCGGCGGGGTTACTGCAGATTCGACCAAAGTCGCGACGCTGCTCTACAGCCAGATCGTCGACAACGTCCACAGCGTTTCGTCCGCACGCGTCGCCGAGGCGTGCAAGCTGTGGGAGAACACGTTCCGCGCGATCAACATCGGGATGGCGAACGAGATGGCGAAGGTCTGCAACGCCCTCGGGATCGACACATGGGAGGTGGTCCGCGCGGCCGCGACGAAGCCGTTCGGGTTCATGGCATTTTACCCCGGCCCGGGTATTGGCGGTCACTGTATCCCGCTCGATCCCCATTACCTGTCATGGAAGGCAAGACAGCACGGGTTCGACTCGCAGTTCATCACGCTCGCGGAGCAGATCAATTCGTCAATGCCGCGGTACGTAGCGAGCCTGGTTCGCGATGCACTGAACGACGCGCAGAAATCGGTGAAGGGTTCGAACATCCTGATCCTTGGCGTTGCTTACAAGAAGGACATCGACGACATGCGCGAATCGCCGGCCCTTTCTGTGATCGACCTGCTGCGGTCGCGAGGAGCGAACGTAACCTACCACGACCCGTTCGTGCCTGAGGTGACGTTCGATCACGCTTACACGATCGGCGCGGGTGATCCGCTATACAACAACGATCTGACGGACGACCTGATCAAGGGATCCGACTGCGTGGTGATCTGCACCGACCACTCCGACGTCGATTATAAACGAGTGTGCGAACTTGCTCCGCTCATCGTCGATACGCGGAACGCGTTGCCCCCCGAGCTGCGTAATTGCAGCAAGGCGAAGCTGATCCGGCTTTAAGCAGTTTCCTTGCGTCCTCTACGAGCTTTGCGTGAAGCGGCGTTATCTCACGCAAAGCTCGTAGAGGACGCAAAGTTTTTGGACGCAGCATTGCTAGGTTCTCCTTACTAACCGATGGTGGATCCGATAGATAGCGGTCAAAGTTCCAGGATAAAAGTTCTGATCATTGTCGGGGCGCGGCCCAATTTTATGAAGGCCGCGCCTATTTGCGCGGAGATGCGCAGGCGGCCGGAGGAATTTTCCGTCAAGGTCGTGCACACCGGGCAGCATTATGACGCCTCGATGTCCGATGCCTTTTTCGCGGACCTTGGCCTTCCGGAACCGGATTTTCATCTCGGCGTCGGATCGGCATCTCACACCATGCAAACGGCTAAGATCATGATGGCGTTCGAGCCGATCGTCATCGCGGAGCGGCCGGATTGGGTGCTGGTAGTGGGCGACGTGAACTCGACGATGGCGTGCTCGCTCGTCTGTGCAAAGATGGGCGTGAAGGTCGCACACGTCGAAGCCGGACTGCGTTCCGGCGACCGTTCCATGCCCGAAGAGATAAACCGCATCGTAACGGACTCCATCGCTGACCTGTTGCTCACCCCCTCGCCGGACGCGGACGAAAACCTCGAACGCGAAGGTGTGCCGGCGGAGAAGGTCCGCTTCGTCGGGAACGTGATGATCGATTCTCTGTTCGAAAACCTTGAGCGAGCGAACAGTTCGAACATTCGGGAAGAACTGGGCCTGAACGAAGGGGAATACGCCGCCCTGACGATGCATAGGCCTTCGAACGTGGACGCGCGAGAGCATCTTGAACCGCTGATCGAAGCCCTCACAGATATCGCCACCCGGATCCCGATCATTTTCCCGGTTCACCCGCGCACCAAGGCAAAGATCGATGAATTCGGACTCGCGGAACGCATCGAAAAATCCGGGCTCCGGCTCATCGAGCCGCTCGGTTACATCGATTTTCTTCGGCTTTACAGCGGAGCAAAGTTCGTGGTCACCGATTCCGGGGGGCTCCAGGAAGAGACGACTGCTCTAGGCATCCCGTGCCTGACCATCCGCGAGAATACCGAACGGCCGATCACGGTGTCGATGGGGACTAACCAGGTCGTCGGGACCGACCCGGCAAAATTGAAGAAAGCCGCGTTCGATCTGCTTGAGTATCAACGGAGAGATCGCGATAAAAAAATACCGCCGCTATGGGATGGGAAGGCGGCGGTTAGAATTTGCGACGCTCTTGCGGAATATCAAAAAAACGCTGCCCACTGAAATTAGTTCAGTGGGCAGCGGTCAGGGTTAACGGTTCATTTACTTCTTCGAGCTGTTACCTTCCATCGGGTAACCGGCTTCGCGCCAGGCACGGGTGCCGCCGAGGAGTGCGTAAGAGTTCGTGATACCTGCTTTGTGTAGTTCAGCAACCAAACTGGCGCTGGAGTGTTCGTTCCCTCAGGAACAGTAGGCAATTATCTTTTTGCCTTTTGGTATTTTGTTCAGGTTCTGTTTGATCGTGTTCGCCTGGATGTTGATCGCACCCGGGATATGTTCGTATTCGAACTGCTCCTTGGCGTGCGTGTCGACGAAAACGGCGGTCTTGTTGTCGAAGTCCTTCTTGGCATCGGCGAGCGTGATGCGCGGGGCATCGTCCACCGCGGCTTCGTCGTGGCCGTCCGAACCCGGCTGCTGTTGGATCGCCGGCGTCGGGACGGCTTGATTTGCCACCCTTACCGGGGCCTTCGCGGCGTTGTTGCAAGCGATGGCGACCACCGCCGTGAACGCAAGCAATAATATCGATGTAAATTTATTTCCGATCATCAACTACTTTCCTTTATTAGTGAGAGTTACGGACCAGTTTCCTGTCAGGACTCGCCGAATGCCTGGAGCACCTCGTCGGCGTGCTCCGACACTTTCACTTTATCAAAAATCTTCACGATCTTCCCCTCCTCGTCGATGAGGAATGTTTTGCGGAGCGTGCCCATGTAGGTCTTCCCGTACATCGACTTCTCGCCCCAGACGCCGTATTTCTCGACGATCTTCTTGTCGGTGTCGGCGATCAGGTCGAACGGGAGGTCGTATTTCGCGATGAACTTCTGGTGCGATTTCTCGTCGTCGATCGAGACGCCCAGCACCTTGATCCCTTTTTCCGTGAAGACATCATAAGAGTCACGTAGCGAGCAAGCTTGCTTCGTGCACCCCGGCGTGTCGTCCTTCGGGTAAAAATAGAGCACGACCTTCTGTCCGCGAAGGTCCGATAGTTTCACCTTGTCTCCGTTCTGATCTTTGGCGGTGAAATCGGGGGCTTTGTTTCCTTCTTTGACCATATGCTTATTTTGTCTCAAGCCTTCGGGGTATTCAACGCTTGGTGCGGCCGAAATTCCATTTCATCCCGGTGGTGAAGAGGAAATCGTTCCGCTTCGAATTGTTCAGCGGATCGTTATTGTAGCGGTCCCCGAACGTCATGAAAACGCCCACTCGCTTAGTCACGTCGACCGAGAATGTCGCGTCCATTATCACGCGGTATTCGGTCAAGTCGGTGATGTTTTGGAAAAAAGTGATCGAGTTCTGATAACGCAGCCTGTCGTTGAAGCGGTGTTTGACGTTCAGCCCCGCGATCGCTTCCGGCGTGTCGGTGTTGTTGCCGGTTTGCCACGTGCGGTTCCAGGCGCCGCCGAGCAAAACGTCCATTTCCGTGCCCTCATTTTTCACAACGTGACGGCCCAATCCGGCACCGGCTACAGATCGAAGGTTAAGCCCGCGGGGCCGATCGCGTTCGAAGTCGTATGACACGAAGCCGAAATTCTGCCCGTCCAGGTTCCTATCGTAACGGGCCCCGCCCCAGAATGCGTTTTGGGTCGTGACCATTCGGCCGTTTCCGCGGTCGCTGTTCCACACGCTGCGAGCGTAAACGGTCAACTTGTCGGGCCCGCCGTTCTTCACGGCGCGAAGTCCGGTCGTCATGGTGGTGTTGTTCGAATTGCCCGACGTTATGCTGAAGCCGATGTTCGCGTTGCCCTCCCACCCTTCGACGAGGCCCTTGAAGCCGCCGCTGAAAATACGCTCGGGCGCCTTGAACGCGGCCACCGCGGGCCGGGGCTCTGTTTTCTTTTCCGCTCCGGTAGGTTTGGCCTCGGCCGCTTCTACAGGCTTAGGTTCCGAAGGCCCCGACGCGACCGTGGAGGCGGGGTCGGCTATCTTTTCGATGTGCTTTCGTTCGATAGTGATCTTGCCGGCGTAATCGGTCTCGATCACGACCGCTTCGGCCGTTTCCTCGACGATCTTGCCCGAAAGGCGGTCACCGTTCTTCAGCGTCACCTCGCTGGCGGCGAGGCGTAGAACAGAGGAAAATAAAATGACCGGCAGCAAGGCAAGCCAGGCGATCTTTTTCATCATGTGCTTTTTACGTCGGGGTTGGAGCGTATTTTCGACACGTGGCCGAATCTATAACCTTACCATTATGAAAAAGGGATGTGAATTAATGCCGTTAATGGTATATGAGATCAGTGATATTGTTAACCTAGTGCCCGAGCCAGAAGTGAAAGCCCGTGGGCTACACAAGAAGAGAACGGATGATCGCTGACAAAAAGAAAATTGTTTTCTCAATTGGGTTCTTGTTTGGAGCTCTCGTTGTCTCGATACTCAATTATCTCACCTTTATCAACCCACGTTCGTACCGAGAGCCAGACGGCTCCCTTAACATGCACTCCCCGCAGTTCAGCGGTTTCCCTTTCGATATGTACATGGACGGATACGTGGTCGACATGGTTCTGGCTGGAGGTTTCGTCGGTAATATTGCCTTCGGTCTCGCTGTCAGCGCAGTGTTCGGGTGGACCGCAACCAAGATTCCCGCTTGGAAAGTCCCTTTCAAATAGGAGACTCTGGAAAGCTTAAAGCCAATGAAGTTGATCTCGGAAACAAAAGGCCTTTCGAAACTCGCTGAGATCAGGCGGGAATTCGCCGAAGAGGTGCGCGAATCCTACGAACACCGGGCGAAGCCGTGTTCGGCATGCGAGACCCCGGGAGCGTGCTGCCTGGATGAGCATTTCGTAAACGTGCGCGTTACACGGCTAGAGGCAGAGGCGATCTCTAACAGCGTAAACGATCTGCCGGCTGAACTTCGCGAAAAGGTGCTTTCGCGGGCACGCAGTGCGGTTGAGCGGTACGGTCTGGAGAATTCGGACGGGGAATTAATAACCTATTCGTGCCCGCTTTTCGAGAAGGGCATCGGCTGCCTGGTCCACGACACGGCGAAGCCGCTGCCGTGCATCGCTCACGCCTGTTACGAGCGAAAAGACGATCTCCCGCCAGACGAATTACTCGCTGAGCGGGAGATCCGGATAGCCGAATTGAACCGGCGGGTCTACGGCAAAGCAGAACCGCCGCTGCCTATACCCCTCGTTATGGAACTGCCGGAACGTGTTTAAGCTTCGCTCCCACGATCGTCACCGGGATGAGCATCCCGAGGAAGATCAGGTGATACCAGATCGGGATCTGGTTCCAGTACATCGCCTGGAATGCTATTCCCACAAACACCAGCAACACTCCCAGGATCAATGGCGTCCGCCGATTCTCGTTCGCAATGAACGCGGACAGAAAACCCGACAGGATCGTGACGATCACTGCGCGGACGAGGTTGAATAGAAGTATTGTCGTATCCGCGTTGAAAGGCTCTTGATTCGCCCTTGCCATCTCCATGTCCAACAGGTGAGCACCGTACCATGTCGGCGCCGACACCATAAGCACCTGGTCGCTGCCGACCCACAAAATAGACCAAGCCACGAACCCCGCGATCACGCCAAGAACGATCTTCACCATAAATTTTCTCCAGTTATTAAGGTCGGGCTGCCGCAGTGAGAGCTAAAATGCGGCCGGGCAAACGTGCGGGAAGTATATTTGAAAAGGAAAGGGCGGGCAAGCAGAAAGTGCTCGCCCGCCCGCGGATTCTCGCCAGCAGGGTGCCGGCGTTCCATTATTTGATTTCCAGCTCGAACGGCAGGAGCATCATGGCTTCGCCCCGTTCCATTCTGTTGAAGAGTTCTACGTAGCGGAACGCTTTGCGGACGTCCGCGGGGAGTGAGTCGGCGACGGCCTTTTGCGCTTGCTTCGCTTTCACCTCGGCATCGTCGTTGCCGCCGAACCATTGTTCGAAGAACGGACGCGGGGCGGGGAAGACGACGCGTTTTACATCCTTGTCGGCCGGCAGGCCCGCAAGTTCCTTCGCGACCTCGACCGCGCGTTCCAGGCCTCCGAACTCATCGATCAAACCATTCTGCTTAGCTTGCGTTCCGGTCCAGACGCGCCCTTGCCCGAGCGAGTTCGCGCGTTCCATATCCATGTTGCGGCCCTTCGAGACCTTAGGCAGGAAGTTGTTGAAGTAGATGTTGTTAGTCTGCTGCTCCATCTTCGCGCGTTCCTCGGAGGTCCATTTTTCGGTTTCCCTGAAGATGCCCGAATTCTTGCCGCGCATAACGTACTCGTTCGTGATCCCGAGCCAATCGTAGAACCCCTTCACCACCGGCTTGCCGGCGAAAACGCCGATCGAGCCGGTGATGGTAGTCGGTTCGGCAACGATCTTGCTCGCGTTACACGCTATGTAATACCCGCCCGAGGCCGCGACATCACCCATCGAAACGACGACCGGCTTCTTTGCCTTAGCGTTCTCGAGCGCGTTCCACATCAGGTCGGAAGCGAGCGCCGAACCGCCCGGTGAATCGACACGCAGGACGATCGCTTTGACCGACGAGTCCTCAGCGGCGTCATTCACCGCCGCCACGATCGTGTCGGAACCGACCATCTCACCACCGAACGCACTGTTGCTCGAGCGCCCGGTGTTGATCGCGCCCGAGGCGAAGATCACCGCAACGCGTTCGCCATTGTTAAGGCCCAACGAATCCGACGGGACCTCCTTGTACTGGCTTGTACGAATGGTGCGGACCTTGTCGCCCTCTTTATAGCCGAGCGTTTTGCGGAATTCGTCATAGACCTGCTCTTCGTAAAGCGTGCCGTCGATCAGGCCGAGTTCCTTCGCCTGTGTCGCGCTGTAAGGTGCGTTATCGATGATCGATGAGATGTCCCCGACGTCCTTCTTGCGCGACTCCGCGATCGCGGAGGTGTAGTTGTTCCAGTATTCGTCGAGCACCGCGTTGAGCACTTCGCGCTGCCCCTCTCCCATTTCCTTCTTGGTGTACTGGTCGGGAGCGTTCTTGTATTTCGGCCCGATCTGGATGACCTCGGCCTCGACGCCCAGTTTATCGAGGGAACCTTTGTAGAACATCGCCTCCGCCGCGAAGCCGTTCACGTAAAGGTCGCCCGGCGGCGGGAGGAATACCTTATCAGCGGCGGTCGCTATGTAGTATTCCTTGTTCATCCCGATCTCCATGTAGGCGTAAACCGGTTTGCCCGACTGGCGAAAATCCTTGATCGCCTCGCGCAGCTCATAAGCTTTGCCCCAGCCGATGCCCGGGAAGTTGATGTCGAGCATCACCCCGCCGACACGCTTATCGACCTTCGCCTTGCGAAGCTGTGTGAGCAGCGAGCTGAACGATTGCTGCTGCCCGATGCCGAGAGCCTTCGCCACCTCATCCTCGGGCACGTAGTCCGGCAGTCCGCCCGAAACATTCAGCACGAGCACGCTGTTCTCCGGCACGCTCGGCCGGCCCATCGTTTCGGCGAGCAGGAAAAGCCCGATCAGCCCGACGATGAACAATGCGAACAGCAAGCCCGCGATAATCAGAAATATCTTAGTTCCCTTTGAAGTTGCCATTTTAAATTTAGCGTCTTAGACGCTCGAAAATACCGTTACTTTATACGACCAATAGATCGAAAAGTTTAATGAATGCCTGGGCGTCCTCTCCGGAGCGGTAAATTCAGAAACTGCGGTTTCAAGTTTCTAGATTCGAAATGAGATCGTCGACGGCGTTGCCGATACGGATGTCGATGCGTTTGACTTCTTTGGCCGCCGTCGCCGACATTGGCGCCGTTGACGCTGTCGAAAAAAAAGCGTCTCAATCGAGCTTCCCCACGCCCTTTTTACGTCTCAAATCGGTCTCAATTCCGTCTCAATTTGGTCTCAACTCGTCTCAATTTCCGGCTTTATTTTTGCCGATCGGTCGACTCGCGATCTCAGAACAATGAAGCCTGAGTTTCGATCGCTCCGGGATCGGAAACGGGCAGCCCAAGCAGGCGCTTCAGCTTGTTTGCCGTCGCCGGAGCATGCCCCTCGAAGTGGTTATCGGTGTAGATAAAAACCTCCCGGGCCGCAAGTTTCGGCAGGCATTCACCCCATTTTTCCAGCTCCTTATCACGATTTCGATAGACCCTGTCGAACTTTACGAGATCCCGCTCGCCCATCACGCGAACGTAAGAGTGTTCGGTCTTTAGATGCGGGATCGACCTGAACATCACCTCGCGATCTACCCAGGGCCCCTCCACCATCGCAAGTGCAACGCCTGCTTCATTTAACTCCTCGAACGTCCAAAGCACGAACCAGCCCGGCTCGCGAAACTCGACCGCGAACCTCATGTCGCCCGGCAGGATCTGCAAAAAATCCCGAAGCCTTTGGCCGTTAGCTTTACTAGATTCGAACGCTGCGGGCAGTTGGATGAGGATCAGGCCCAGATGATCACCAAGGATGCGGGCCCGCTCGCAAAACTCAGTCATTATCGGATACGCACGCGAATCGAGGCTGAATTCGTGGGTGATCAACCGGGGCACTTTCAGGCTGAACTGGAAGCCCCGCGGGACCTTTTCGAGCCATCCTTCGAAGGTCGACGCGGGCGGGGTGCCGTACGCGGTGGAGTCCACCTCGACGGTTTCGAGCAGCCGGGCATATTGTTCCAGCATATCCGCCTGTTTGGTGCCCCTCGGGTAAAAAACGGGCGGGCCGTCGGCCTTGGTCACCCAATCGTCGTAACCCCAACTCTGACAGCCTATTATGTAGCGTTTCTCAGCCATCGCGGTTCATTTTACAACCTCGCACACGATCAGGTTCACGATGCCGGCGAGTTTCTTTCGGACCTCAAGCAGTTTCAGGCCCGAATTCTCGGCGATCTGAGCGGTCCGCCGGTTGAAATGATCGTCCGCAAGGGGCACCGTGACCTTATCCAGAAGATCGAACACCGGGCCGAGCAGTCCATCCGGGCGAACGTGTTCGAGAAGTACTATCCTGCCGCCGCTCCGTACGACCCGCCGAAGCTCGGCAAAGGCCGCCTCGGGCTCGGGGATCGAGCAAAACACCAGCGTAGCGAAAGCCGCGTCGAATTCGCTTTCACCGAAAGGCAAACTTTGAGCATCCGCCTGTATCAAATGATTTTCGACGCGTTTGCCCTTCGCGATCCGGAGCATTTCGATGGATAGCTCGCTCGAAACGGCCAGCCGGCATTTCGGGTAATATTCGAAATTCGCACCCGCACCGCAGCCGATCTCAAGGATCGAAGCGTCTTCGGGTAGCAGCGAGGCAGCCTCCCGCCGCATGCCGGCGAGACCTAGACGCTCGAGCGGGGCGAAGAATCGATCGTAATGCTGCGCGAAGCGGTCGTAGACGGCGGGCATTCCCGAAGATTCTACAGCAAGGAAGCCGCGTAATGCAGCGGCGGAGCCCGGTCAAATTTCGCTTTAGCGCTAGCAAACTCTATAATTTAAGCTTCACCTATGGCTAAAAAAGGCACCATCCTCATCTGTGACGACGAAGAGATCATGCGCGACGTTTTGGAGACCATACTCTCCACGGCGGGCTACAAGGTCGATCTCGCGAAGACGGGCGAAGAAGCGATCGAATGCTACTCCGCCCGGGCGTACGACGCGGTACTGATGGACGTCTCGATGCCGGGTATGGGTGGTCTAACAGCTCTCGAAGAACTCCTAAAACTCGATCCTAATGCCGTGATCATGATGATCACGGCATACGCGACCTTCGACACTGCGATCTCAGCCTGGGAGAAGGGAGCACAGGGCATCATCCGCAAGCCGTTCCAGAACGAACAGATCCTCGCTTTCGTCGCCAAAGCGATCAAGCGCCGCAAGGCCGAGGAAGAACGCCATACCCTGCGGCAGGCGATGACCCGGTCCGTCCAACGCGACGCGATCATTGGCCGTTCGGACAAGATGGAAGATATCTTCCGCCTTGTCGAACGCGTCGCCCCGGCCCGCTCGACGGTGCTGATCACCGGCGAGAGCGGTACGGGTAAGGAACTTGTCGCCAAGGCCATCCACGAAGCGAGCCCGCGTGCGGACAAGCCGTTCGTAGCGGTGAACTGCTCGAACATACCGTCGGAGCTTTTGGAATCGGAGCTCTTCGGCCACACGAAGGGCGCTTTTACAGGAGCGGTCGCTGCCAAAAAGGGGCTTTTCGAGGTGGCGGACACCGGTTCCATCTTCCTCGACGAGATCGGCGACCTCCGCCCGGAAATGCAGGTCCGCTTGCTGCGGGTCATCCAGGAAAGGGAATTCACGCCGATCGGCGATACCTCCCCGACGAAGGTTGATGTCCGCATCATCGCAGCCACGAACGTCGAACTAAAGGAGGCAGTGAAAGCCGGCACCTTCCGTGAGGACCTTTATTTTCGCCTCTCTGTCGTTCCGATCGAGCTGCCTCCGCTTCGGGACCGAAAGGAAGATATTCTCCCTCTTGCACAGCACTTCATCCGGAAATACAACGCCGAGAACGAAAGAAACGTATCAGAAACCCTCATGCCCGAAGTGCTATCGCTGCTCGAGAACTATTATTTCCCGGGCAATGTACGCGAGCTTGAGAACATCATCGAACGGGCCGTCGTAATCGCGGTGACCGACGAGATCACCGTCGACTGCCTGCGGCCCGAGGTGCGGGATCCCTCACTTGCTTTTGAAGCAGTGATGCGGAGCGAAGGCACGTCTGCAGGCATAGATATCGCCCGCGGGGTAAATTTCTACGACGAGGTGAAGCGCTTCGAGATCGACCTCATCCGCCGCGCCCTCGACCAGACGGCCGGGCACCAATCCCGCGCCGCCCAACTTCTAGGGCTCAACGCCACCACCCTTAATTCCAAGATCAAGTCCTACAACATAATTCCCAGAGACTAGAAGTTTCAGCCTTTAAAATTGGAGATCCGAATGTTTGATTTTTTTAAAGATTTGAACAGCATAGTCGCCCTTTCGATCCTCAACATATGTAACCGAGTGTATAACAATGACTTTGAGTTACGGCCCACCTAGGCTCAACTCTTGCTATTTCCGTACTGGTCTCGAAGCTTTTCATCACGGTCTGTGGTGTATTCGGATTACAAGTAGTTAAATTAGCTAGTTACGAAGGTGATATGGAATGATCCTATTGGAGATAACGCTCGCGACTTCAGTATTGGAAAGGCAGAGACTTCAACTCCGCTTCGGAGCATTCACAAAATCTTCATCAGAGGAATTTCGCGGCGAACTCGGCAAATACGATCAGGAACACAATCAGCCCTACTACTTACTGGAATCTTGGGTTCACAAACGTCGCCGGTCGATCGTTTAAGCCCGGGCCCGAGTACCTCTTCTAGCCGTTCAGTATTCTTGAGTTAAATTGAAGGGCTGTCTTTGCATCGCCGTTCTTCTAAGTTCGCAACTTTTGTCAGTCTACTTCCCCCTAATTCAACGCACCAGAAAGGTATATTGCTGAGGCTCATCGTTTGTTTCAATATACTTCCCACCTTTTTCACAAACGTAATTAAACCTTCAAATCTATATCGAGATAAAGTAGCGATTTGGAGCCGCCGAGCGAACGATGTGCGTCGACGGTCGTGCAAATTGAAGCAAAAGTGAAGCCTGCGGTATGAGGATTTTGATTCGGATATCAGACCTGACCAAAACTGTTCGTGATTCAGAATTTTGGATATTCATTCAAAGTCTCGGACGATGTTTGGCTGTAGAATCGATTTGGTCTTCGAAAACCCTGCATTTACGGCGGACTGAATTTTGGCACCTGACTTGCCTTTTTCGATTCAACGTTTCCCTTTTTACCCGAATAATTCGTCATCATTGCCGTATCCCAAACGGCTTACCAAAAAAACTGAGGAGTGTTCTATGAAAAAACTGCTTTTCGTATTGACGTTGGTGTCAGCCTTCGTCATTACGGCCTTTGGGCAAGGAACGACCGGATCTTTATCTGGCGTAGTTTCCGGGCCTGATGGCGTTCTCCCCGGGGCGACCGTAGTCGCCCGTGACAACACGACGGGTAAGGAACTTACCACGACAACCAACGGAGAGGGATTTTATCAGTTTCCCCAGTTGGAATTCGGGACTTATACGGTCCGCATAACCGCGCCTGGCTTCAAAACCTTAGTCGCAAACGAACAAAAAATCGACGTTGGCCGCAGCGCCACCCTAAGCCCGGCCCTGGAAATAGGTGACGTCTCCGCGGAAGTGGTAGTTACGGCCGGTGCGGACGTAATTACATCTAACACGGCTCAGGTTAGTAACACGGTCAGCCCGCAACAGATCTTGTCCCTTCCTTTGATCACGCGGAGCCCCCTTTCGCTTACCCTGTTGCAGGCGGGTACCTCTTCGAATGGAGCTACGACGATCAACGGGATGCGCACCTCGATGACAAACATCACGAGGGATGGTATCAACATCCAAGATACTTTCATCCGGTCCAATGCGACTGATTTTGCTCCTGGTCGTCCGTCCGTGGACGACACCGCAGAGTTCACGATCACGACCACTAATCAGGAAGCGGATCAAGGCTACGGTTCCGCTCAGATCCGTCTTGTGACGCCGCGCGGTACCAAAGATTGGCACGGCGGACTCTTTGCCTATAATCGTAATTCGGCATTTGCCGCGAATAATTTTTTCAATAACCGCAGCAGCACGCCGTCGATCTCTGAAAAGCCCCCTTTCCGTAACCGCAATCAGTATGGTGGTAAGGTCAGTGGCCCGCTTTGGCTTCCTTATTTCGGCGAAGGCACGCCTATGTTCCTCAAAGACAGGGCCGTCTTCTTTTTCTCATATGAAGGGATCAAGGATCCGGTAAGTTCGGCTGCGACCCGTACGATCCTATCCCCAACAGCACAGGCTGGGGCATTCCAGTGGAATCGAACCGCAAGAGGTGCTGCAATCAATACGACTGTGGGTGGGGCAACGGTCACTTGCCCGGAATGGGCTGTAGGCTCGACCGCTCCGGCTCCTGTCTGCAACATTTCAAATATTCTGGCTTTCGGAGTCGGCAGAGGCTTGGCCGTGCCAAGCAGCATCGATCCGATAATTCAGTCTCGGGTGCTTTCGCAATTGCCAACCACCAGCAACTTCACCGGCGGTGACGGGCTCAACACGGCCGGCTATCGTCTCATCCGTCGTGCAGATCAGACGCGCGACCAATATTCATCGCGTTTCGATTACGACATAAATGATGAGAACTCCGTTCTTTTCATTTACAACTACAACAAAGAACTCAATTTGAGGACTGACCTTGACACGGGTGGTTTTACGCCGATTCCTGATGGCGAGCAGTCGTCCACGAATAGGCAGTATACTGCTGCTTACCGACGTGTTTTCACACCGTCGTTCATTAATGAATTCCGTGGAGGTTTGTTTGAATCTTCTGTGCCGTTCTACCGCTTGAGCACGCCACCGGCATACCACTTGTCGATCCCGCTGGTTTCGAATCCGCAAAATACGTTCGGGAACCAAGGCAGAGACACCAAGTCGTGGAACTTCCAGTCGAACGGAGACTGGTCAGCCGGTACCCACAACTTCAAGTTCGGGGGACAGCTTCAAATTTTTGAAGTTAACTCATATAACGATGCTCCTAACGGGAACATAGTCCCGACGGTTACGATTGGTACCGGAACACAAACACCTCAGTTCAGTGCCGCTAACCATTTTGCGAACATAGGCGGGATCAGCACTGCTCAGTTGGGTACCGCGAATGCGATGCTCGGGTTGTTTGCCGGTATCGTGACCTCTTCAAACCAAATGTACAGCGTGCCGGAAATCTCCCGAGGTTTCCAGCCCGAGCGCGTTAATGAGCCATATAAGCATGGAGCTCATTCGCTCTACTTTGCAGATCGGTGGCAGGTGACCCCGCAGTTGACGCTTTCGTTGGGCGTCCGGTGGGAATATTATCCGCCGCTAACGATCGGGACGGGCGTTGCTCTCGAGCCTCTGTACGACGATCTAGATAATCCGCTTCCATCGATTCTCAAGCAAAATGGTTCGTATGTGCCGGTCGGTACCAACGCGGGCCGCGAAAATGCTTACTATAAGCCGCAGTACGACAATTTTGCTCCGAATCTCGGTTTCGCGTGGACACCTTCATTCGAAACCGGACTCGGGAGATTGCTCTTTGGCGGAAAGTCGGTCATCCGTGCTGGGTACAGTCATGCGTTCGGTAATGATTCGATCATCACGTCGATCAGAAACGCCGCGGCCGGTAACCAAGGTCTCGCGGCGACGAGTGTCTCTGTTCCGAATCAAAACGGAAGACTTTCTGGAAGTTTCACGCTCCCGTCGGCCCCGACGTTCGTTCCCCCACCGCGCAGCTTCCTGCAGAATAACGGTAGCAGCTTCAACTGGTTCGGAACGGTTTTCGCGATCGACCCGAATATCGAGGTCACCCGGGTTAAGCAGATCAGCTTTGGATGGCAACGCGAGTTCTGGGGCAATACCGCCTTTGAAGCACGTTATGTGGGCACCAACAGCAATAACATGGTGCGAAGCGTCGATTATAATCAGATCGACATCCGCAACAACGGATTTGCAGCCGACTTCATTCGAGCGCAGAATAATGATCGGCTGTGTACTTTAGCCAATCAAACAACTCCGGGAAGTTGTACAACCGGGGCTGGCTACAATGCAGCTATTACAGGCAGCCAGCAACTACCGGTATTCGGCCTGATGGGGGGTAATGCTCTTTTGACGAATACCACCATTCTCGGCCTGATCCGGGGCGGCACGCCTGCCGATCTGGCACTCACCTATATTCAGAATAACCTGAATAACCATCCCACGGTTGCCAGCCCGGGTAATGTACCGTTCATCAAGTTCCTTGCCAATCCCGCTTCGGGCGTGGTGAATATTCTCGAGAATGGAGCAAAGTACAATTATCACTCGGCACAGTTCGAAGTCCGGCGGCGTTTCTCGCAAGGGCTGTACTTCCAAGGGAATTACACGTTCTCGAAGAATCTCACCAATGCTGCTGGCAGCAACGGATCCCAAACCTTGGTTGAGCCTTTCCTCGATAATTTGAGGCCGGAACTTGACTATTCACGCGCTGACTTTGATCAGACCCATGCGTTCAATTTCAACGGTGTGTACCAGTTGCCGTTTGGGAAGGGCAAGCGGTTCCTCACGGACGGCGGATTTTCTGACAAAGTCTTTGGTGGTTGGGAGCTAGCTGGTGTCGTTCAGTGGAATTCTGGGGTACCCATAACGTTCCTCGATCCTCGTGGAACACTGAACCGTGCAGGACGTTCGGCCCGACAGACAGCGAACACCAGCCTGACGACTGACCAGATCCGTGGTTTGCTCGGTCACTATGAACAGAACGGCAGGATCTACTGGATCGACCCGTCCATTCTTTGTTCGAATGGCGCTGCTACTCTCGGATATGGTCAAGCACCTTGTGCAGGACAGGTATTCTTCAACGTCGACCCGGGGCAAACCGGAAATTTGGGACGTGCGATCATCAATGCTCCGTCCTACTTCAACGTCGACGCAACGTTGATGAAGAAGATCCGGTTCACTGAAAATACAGTTCTGCAGCTCCGAGTCGAGGCGTTCAATTTGCTGAACAATGTGAACTTCTTCCCTGGTGCTTCGCAGCAGAACATCAACAGCACCACGTTCGGACAAATTACGAGTGCCAGCGCAGCTCGTCAATTGCAGTTAGCTGCCAGATTTGAGTTCTAATTCAATTGCTAGCTAGCCAACTACTCGGCCCGCCGGCTCAAGAACCGGCGGGCCTTTTTCAGCGGATTTGAGTGACACCTGAAAATGATCAACGGCAGCCCTCCGAGAGTTCAAGGTGGCATTGACCTAAGTGGACTCCAAGTCCACCGTTAAGGGTAGTGAGAAATCTATGAAATGCAAAATAGCCTTACCTTTACTTCTGATCTCCATGTTCACCGCGGTTCCAATCGTTAATGGACAGAAACTGACGGCAGAAGAAATCATTTCGAAGCACTTGGATTCCATAGCTTCAGCGGAAGTGCGTTCGACGATTAAGACATTCATCGCGGCCGGTGAAGTTCGTGTCGAGTTTATTACACAGAAAAATCAACCCGCCTCGGGACGCATTGTACTCGCCTCAGAGGGAAACAAATTGTATGTCGGCATGAAATTCAATGCCGGTGATTACCCACATGAACAGTTCATCTTTAATGGAGACAAATCTTCCGTAGCGCTTGTTCGTGCCGGAACCCGTTCCGCACTCGGAAACTTCATTCAATCGAACGGGGTTCTCCTCTCGCATGGGATCTTCTCGGGAACCCTAGGTTCGTCCTGGGCATTGTTGAATGCCGGAGAGAAGAAAGCAAAGATCTCAACATCGGGAACAAAGAAGATCAATGGCCGAGAAGCGTATGGCCTGTCCTACAGCCCGAAGGGCGGCAGTGATCTAAACATAACTATGTATGTTGATAAGGAAACGTTTCAACATGTTCGTACAGAATACGGGCGAACTTCTTCGGCGAGCATGGGAAGAACGATTGATGAATCAGCACGCCAGCACGAAACTAGGTATAAGGTTATTGAGGATTTTTCTGACTTCAAGTCGTTTAAGGAGGTGACTCTGCCGACAAAATACAAGATCACATATTCGGTAACCGGACAAAATTCAACGGAGATCGAATGGACCAGTACGATCACTGAGTTCTCGTTCAATGACAATCTTGACGCCGACACGTTCTCGCTAGGGAACTAGGCGAAGATCGGATAATTGGGAATCACTCCAAGGCTATGAAGGGGCCCTTGAAGTTTTGCTAAGGCAGGAAAATGTTCCAAAATCTCGAATTCGTCTCTAAAGACTCCAAGCGAAATGAAGCTGTCCAGATTATTTTCCAGACAGCTTTATAATTTGTCGGATACTATAAAAATGATGTTCAATTAAGCAGTGAATGAGAGAAGTATGATCATTGCGGCGATTATAGCGCCACTGGGCCCGGGAGATCTGATCGACCGGGCCGTTCGGTTTTACCGTAAGAATTTCGCGACGTTCATAATGATGGCGGCCCCGCCGGTGCTTATCGGCACCGCGGTATCGGTTGTTTGGACGTTCGTCGCTCGACAATACTTTTACCACGGTAACGACGCCGATCCGTTCGAGAATCTGGCATATTACCTTTTCGTCTGGTTCGGCACGATGCTGATCTGGTTCACGGAAACGGTTGCGACGCTGGCGGTGATGGGTGGTGCTTCACGGAACTTCGTCAGGCATCTGCTTTTTGGCGAACGGATAACTTTTCGGGAGACCTACCGCAGCCTTTGGAATCGGCTCGGGGCATTGATCGTTGCGTCGCTGGTTATAACGCTGATCCTGACGTTCGTTTGCGGCGGGATCCTTTATTTCGGCCTTACGGTCGGCACGATCGTCGTGCTCATCTCCGCTACGGTTTTGTCAGCGGTGCCGCCGCTCGCTTTCATCGTTTCGGCGGTGCTGGGGTTGGCGATCACATTTCTTACGCTGTGGTTGTTCTTCCTGGTGGCTTCGCGGTTCGCTTACGTGCCGCAGAGCATCACTGTCGAGGGTCTCGGAGTCTTTTCGGCGATCGCGAGGAGTGCTGCGCTGGCGAGCGGCAACGTAAAGCGGTTCGCGGCGCTATTCGTTTTCACCACGGTCGCGATCTATTCCGCCCTCGCGATCCTATATATCCCGCTGGCCTGGTACGCCTGGTACGAGGGGGTGGATTTCCTCGAAGTGTTCATCCTCGACCGAGACCTGATCCCCGCGTGGTACCAGATAGCCTCTCAGCTAATTTCCCAGCTCAGCCTCATTTTATTGTCTCCGGTGTGGATGGTCGGGTTGTGCCTGCTTTACGTTGACGAGCGGGTGCGTCACGAGGGGTACGACATCGAGCTCATGGCGAACCGCCGGCTCGGTGAGATCCCTGACGTACCTGAAGAGTACATCAACCCTCTGCAGCCGGCGCTTGCCACAGGGGCGGGGAAACTTGCACCGGCCGAGCATCCGGCCCCGGCGAATTTCACAACGCTGGGATTGAAGTAAATGCGTTTTGCGATCCTCAAATGCACATTTGCGATGCTGCTGATCGCCGCGGCTGTTTCGGTATCTCTTGCGGCGGAACTTGGTGATTATCAGCGTCGTGTCGATTCCGCGCGGGCCGGAATCGGCGTACTGCTCGAGAACGTATCCCAGATGGAGATAGGCGAACAGCCAACGCAGCCGGACGCTGAGGTCTTCGCCGAACTGCGGAGGCTTATCCCCAATTCGGAGAAGGTTGGTGTCGCGAACGGCACGATCGAGACGAACAATCAATGGTTCGTGGAGGGGCTGAAAGCCGCCGAGTCCGAAAAAGGCCTCGCTAAACGGTCGGTCATATTGTCGGAACTGGAACAGCGATTAGGCGCGGTTTCGTCGAAACTGGACGAACTGCAGATCACGACCAACGCGGAACGGAGCAAGGATGAGGACAAGCGGAAACTATCCGAGATACTGAACCGCCCCGAATTCCAGCGGCCGGTGGAGGAACCCGAGGAAAATAATGAGGACGCTGCCTGGATCAAGAGATTCCTGGAGTGGCTGGAAAGCTTTTTCCCCAAGTTGTCGCCACCCGAAGGCGCGGCTGACGGAGCATTCGCCTTGGCCGGCGTGCTGCAATGGGTTTTGATCATTGCCGTCATTCTCGTGCTCGGGTTCGTGCTGTATAAGCTTCTTCCGCTTTTCACACCACGCTTGCGGCGTGCGGCGCGGGATGAACGCGAGGAGCGAGTGATACTAGGTGAAAAGATCGGGGAAGACCAGTCTGCAGATGACCTTTTCGGTGAGGCTGAGCGATTGGCCCGCGATGGTGACATTCGCGGGGCGATCCGTAAAGGTTACGTCGCTCTGCTTTGTGAAATGAGTGACCGCAGGCTGATCGGGCTCGCCAGGCACAAGACCAATCGCGACTACCTTCGCGATGTAAGATCGCGGCGAGAGGTTTACGAGAAAATGAACGGCCTTACAGGTAAGTTCGAGCGGCATTGGTACGGTTCACAATCGGCGGTGCCGGACGATTGGGAGGAGTTCCGGCAAAACTGCGGGGAGACGTTAAAGGCCATCTAGGATGCGGCAGCGTTTAGGCATACTGATCGGTTTGGTCGTGCTCGTGTTCGTCCTTATTGGGCTGAACGCGGCGACGTATGTCCAACAGGAGAAGACACCAGACAGCGAGGTTCGCCCTAACAGATCCACATACAACTCCGGTGCGACCGGAACACAAGCGTTCTATACGCTTCTTTCGGAGACCGGCCGCAAGGTAACGCGATGGCGCGAGCCGATGGACGCATTAAAAACGAAACGCGATAAGCCGACCGTGCTTGTCGTGATCGGCGAAACCCGACGGCCGTTCGATGATATCGAGGTGCAGCACCTGCTCGCGTGGGTCAATGAAGGAGGCCGGCTCGTGCTGATCGATCGAACGCCCGAGGAAAAGATCCTTGCGGGGCTTACCGATTGGAAATTGGTAGCAAAGACGAACGATCTTGAGCTACTCATAGGGATAGACCCCTACGATCAGAAGCAGATGACGGCCGAGATGACCGCTTCAAGGCCCGCTCAGCCGAGCGTCTTCACAGCGGGGGTCAATGCGGTCCAGACTTCAAGATTCGCTTCGCACATCGAGTTTACGATCAATTCGGGTGACGTCGACGTGTCCGGAAGCGGGTTTACCGCGAACGTCCTTGGGCAGCAGCCGGATAATACGCAGATGCGCTTCCACGCCGGTACACCGACTCCCACGCCTGCGGGCAGGGTTTTCAGCGAGGCTTCTCCTCCGCCGCCACCCAAGCCGAAGGCCAAACCTACAGCTGAAACCTATACGATCCAAGGGGACCGGAATCGAACCTCTGATGACAGTCTCACCATACCCTCTAATGCCCCGGTCGTACATCTCGCCGGCGATGGGCGGAACATCCTGATCGACGCAAAATACGGATCAGGTAGCATCGCGGTATTGAGTGACCCTTATGTCGTATCGAACGTCGGAGTGGGGTTGGTGGACAATGCTCAACTCGCCATCAATCTGGTGAAGGCGGCGGACGGTGTCGTCGCGTTCGACGAGTTTCATCAGGGCTACGGTTCAAATGAGAACCGTTTCTTTCAATACTTCGCAGGGACGCCAGTGATCTCGATCTTTCTGCAGCTCTCTGCGATCGCGGGGTTCGTCCTTTATTCGCAAAGCCGCCGTTTCGCGAGGCCGGTGCCCGAACCGGAACCGGACCGCCGCACCAAGCTCGAATACGTTTCGGCGATGGCGGAACTGCAGCAGCGGACCAAAGCGTACGATCTTGCGCTCGAGAACATCTATTCCGATTTTCGACGTCGCGTATGTCGTTTGTTGGGTGTCGACAACACGACCACGAGCAGAAGGCAGATTGCCGCTATGATCGCGGAACGCATCAAGGGTGACGCGACGGAGATCGAACAGTTAATGCTCACCTGCGAGGACATCGCCCACGGTGAGCAGGTGAAAGGGAAGGATGCATTGACGGCCGCCGCCCGGATCCGCGAACTGGAAGAACGACTTGTGCTGGTCCGGAACGGCAAGGCGAAGGCGGTGAGATGAACATCAGCACCGTCGAGCTTATCGTTCTGATCGTAGTCTTCCTGCTTACCAGCGTCGTCGGGGTGGTGACGGGGAGCAATTCTCTGATCGCGGTGCCGGCGATGTTCCAGGTCGGGATCGAGGAAAAGATCGCGATCGCGACGAATATGTTCGGGCTGACGTTCATGGCCATAGGCGGCACGATCCCGTTCCTGCGGCAGGGGAAGATCGAGGTGGGGAAGTTGACGCCGCTGATCGTGCTGACGCTGATCGGTTCGGCCCTCGGTGCACTGCTCGTCGGCTACATAACGAATCAATCGATAAAGCTGATTGTTTCGGTCTCGATGTTCGTTGTGGTCGTCTTCTCGTTCATGAGGACGCAGCCGAAGGAGGGGAGCAAGATCCTTTGGGTGGGCTACATCGCTTCATTCCTTCTGGCCATTTACGGCGGGCTTTACAGCGGTGGGTATGTGACGATCCTGACGGCGGTGTTCGTCGCGTTCCTCGGGATGGACTACACGGAGGCGGTCGGTTCTACCAAGCTGGTCAATGTGTTCTCCTCCGGAGTCGCCACGTTGGTTTTTATGTGGCAGGGTCTTGTAGACTATACGCTCGGTATCATCCTGGCGGTAACGATGTTCGCCGGGGCGTACATCGGAGCCCATTACGCAGCTAAAATGAACGAGACCTGGCTGAAGAGGATCTTTCTAGGCACGGTGGTGATCCTCGCGGCGAAAACGCTTTACGATTACATTTGAATTTAGCCCGCGAAACCTTGTGATCTTGCTCGTTTTCGCGTATCTCGCGGGCCTGACCATAAATGCTGAACCATACCCCCTCTACCGTCGCTCACATCATCAACGAACTTCGCAAAACCATCGTCGGGCAGGACGAGGTGATAGAGCAGATCCTAGTGGCCGTCTTGGCGGAAGGGCATGCTTTGCTCGAGGGAGTGCCCGGGACCGCGAAGACGTTGATGGTGAAGACGCTCTCCCAAATTCTGGGAGCGAAATTCTCGCGCATCCAGTTCACGCCGGACCTGATGCCGTCGGACATCACCGGCACGAACGTCTTCAACATGCAGACGACGCAGTTTAGCTTGCGACAGGGCCCGATCTTCACTGACATCCTGCTGGCGGACGAGATCAACCGAACTCCGCCGAAGACGCAGGCGGCGCTGCTCGAGGCGATGGAGGAAAGGCAAACGACGATCGACGGGGAGCGTTACCCGCTGTCTCCGCTCTTCACGGTGCTGGCGACCGAGAACCCGATCGAATATGAGGGGACGTATCCGCTGCCCGAAGCCCAGCTCGACCGCTTCTTGCTGAAGGTCCTGATCGATTACCCGGAAGCCGCCGACGAGCAGGAGATCATCGCCCGGTGGGATGCGGGGTTCAATTCGCATCACCTCGAGCAGTTGGATATCCAGCCGCTGCAGGACCCGTCGGCGATACAGCTTTGCCGTGCGGAGGTAAGGGCGATGCGGATGGAGCCGGGGGTTCAGCGTTACGTGGTGGAGATAGTGCGGAAGACCCGCAACCATCCGACCGTGCTTTATGGTGCGAGCCCGCGAGCTTCGATCGCGTTGCTTCTTTGCTCGAAGGCGATGGCTGCCATCCGAGGGCGTGATTTCCCGACGCCCGATGACATCCGCGACATCGCCGCCCCGGTGCTTCGCCACCGCCTTGCCCTTCGTGCGGAAGCTGAACTCGAAGGGGCTACGACCGACGCGGTCATCTCAGATATCCTCAAAACCGTGGAAGTGCCTCGGTAAGCTGATCCTGAATTAATAGAGAAAATAGCCCTTTCCGGGAAGTTTCTGGCATAGGCTCGCCGGCAAGGTGCCGGCGTTCCATCAGGGCAGTTCGCTGTTCGGGTCGGGGCGGTTGTTCGCCGGGGCCGGTGTGCGGGCCGGGCGGGTGGCCGGTGTTCGGTCGACGGCGGGTGACGGACGTGTTTGCGGCGTCGGGGTCGCAGCGGTCGGAGGCGTTGCGGTGTTGGTATTAGCGTTTGCCGGTGTACGCGGCGTCGGCGTCGCTTTAGGCGCGGGGGTTGGCGTCACGGGCACCGGGCAAAGGTAGATGCCGCTCGGCTGCAGGATGCAGTTTGGGTCCATCATGAACGGGCTCTGACCAGGCGGAACCTGGATCACCTGGCCGCCTGGCGGGATCGCAGGTGGACCTGCTGGCGGAGCTCCGCCGTTGGCCCAGGGGTTGTAAGCATCTCCTCCCGGAACTGGGTCCACCATCGCGG
>JAEZJR010000007.1 GCA_023415725.1 Acidobacteriota bacterium | reverse complement strand
GACCGGCGCTGGGCGGAGTATTTGGATATTACTCACAATCCTGCATCCGCGGAGTTGACCATATTTTGCGGCGCGATGGTTGGGGCGAGCTTGGGTTTCTTATGGTATAACGCACCTCCGGCTGAGGTGTTCATGGGCGATGTGGGAAGCCTTGCGATCGGAGGCGCTCTTGGCACGGTCGCGATCCTGACCAAACAGGAATTCCTGTTGCCGTTCATCGGCGGCGTGTTCATCATTGAGGCGATCTCCGTGATGATCCAAGTTAGCTATTTCAAATTTACAAAACGAACGGCAGGGGTCGGAAAGCGAATTTTCCTGCAGGCCCCGCTACACCATCACTTCCAGCTTTCCGGGTGGAAGGAGCCAAAGATCGTATTTCGCTTCGTGATCGTCGCGATCCTTTTCGCGTTGCTGAGTTTGTCGACGTTGAAACTGCGTTAGTGGAAATAAAAGGAAGAAAAGCTCTAGTTTTGGGTGCCGGAAAATCCGGTGTCGCCTCGGCCAAATTCCTGGCGGAGCGGGGAGCAACTGTAGCCTTGCACGACCGAAAGCGGGTCGGGGAATGGACTGATGTCGCCCGAGGTCTAAAAGCCGATCACAATATTGGGCTGATCGACGGTGACATACCTTCTTGGCTGCTGGACCAGATCGATCTCGTTGTTATTTCACCAGGAGTTCCGACGAATTCGATTCCTGCACGTTACGTAGACCGAAAGGATGGGGAAGTGATCGGCGAGGTTGAGCTTGCCTTTAGGTTCATGAAAGGCCGGATCGTTGGCATCACCGGTTCGAATGGGAAGACCACGACGACGACTCTCGTCGGCGAATTGCTGAGGGCCGCGGGTATACCGACACTTGTGGGCGGCAATATTGGCACTCCACTGCTGGAATTGGCGGAACAGACTTCTGACGAAACCTGGACGGTTGTGGAGCTTTCCAGCTTCCAACTTGAAACGATCAAAGAGTTTCGAGCTAACGTCGCCATTTGCTTGAACGTAACCCCGAACCACCTGGATCGATACAATTCGTTCACCGATTACGCTGCGGCGAAACACCGGATCTTTCTGAACCAAACGGAAGAGGATGTTGCGATCCTCAACGCCGATAATGAGACCACGGCAAGTTGGGTAAGTGGACTTAAAGCCAACGTCGTTCTTTTCAGTGTTGAACGGGAGCAAGAGGAGGGCCTTTTCCTTCGCGGGCGTGATGTTGTGTGTAGGGCGAATGGCAAGGAAAAGGTCTTGACCACCCGGGACGAGATCTTCCTGCGCGGATTGCACAATGTCGAGAATGTACTGGCGTCCTTAGCCGCAGGTCTTGCGTGTGGGGCCTCGCCCGAATCAATGCGTCAGACTATCGCCTCGTTCAAGGGCGTCGAGCACAGGATCGAATTCGTAGAGGAGGTCGACGGCGTCAGATTTTACAACGACTCGAAGGCAACCTCCGTTGACGCGACTTTAAAAGCGCTCGAGGCCTTGTCGGAGAGCGATGGCAAGATCGTTTTGATCCTAGGCGGCCGCGGGAAGAATGCGCCATATGCTCCGCTAATCCCCTTGATAAAAAGCTCGGTTTCAACCTTGGTTCTTATCGGCGAAGACGCGGACAATATCGATTCGCAACTCCGGGGCACTGCGAAAATCGCCAGGGCTAATTCTATGGACGATGCCGCCTCTATAGCATTGAAGGCGGCGAGGCCGGGCGACGCCGTGCTTCTCGCACCTGCCTGCGCGAGCTTCGACATGTTCAAGAGTTTTGAAGAAAGGGGAACGGTATTTAAAGCGGCGGTGCGTGCTTTGAAAGGTGCAGAAGTGCCGCAGGCCACTGCGGGTAATTAATCGGGCGGTTGCTGGCCGAAAGCTCTGTATTTAATTGACGGATGATATCTAGACTCAAAACGGACTGGTTCATGTTTGCCCTCGCGGCCGGCCTCGCGATATTCGGCGCGATGATGGTCTATAGTGCATCCGCAATGATCGCTGTCCGCGAGTCGGGTGGAGCGTCACAGTTCACTTATTTCTATAAGCAGGGGGCTTTCACTGTTGCCGGCCTCGCGGTAATGTTCGGTGCGAGCCGTCTGGACTACTCCTACTTCGAAAGGCCGGCCGTTGTGTATTCGATCTTCGCGGTGACCGTCGTACTGCTGATCGCAGTGTTCGCTTTTCCGGAGATCAATGGTGCCCGTCGCTGGATTCGGCTGGGCGGGTTTTCTATTCAACCCTCCGAGATCGCGAAGCTCACATTACCCATATTCCTGGCATACTTTCTGACGCGAAATGAAGATCGGGTAGGCGAGATAAAGTCGACAGTGATTCCATGCGTGGGGGCATTGGCCCTCCTCGGTGGCCTCGTATTCATCGAGCCGGACCTGGGGACCACAATAGTCCTATGTGCGATCTTTTCGGCGATCTATTTCGCTGCCGGTGCGAAGTTGCTTCACATAGCAACGGTTGCGGGCCTGATGGTTTTAGGGGCCCTTATGGCCGTTCTGCTCGCACCCTGGCGGGTTGAGCGCTTGATGGCATTTCTGGATCCCTTCGCTCACTCGGATGACGCCGGATATCAGGTCGTCCAATCGCTCTATGCGATAGGCTCGGGCGGTGTTTTTGGTGAGGGGTTCGCTAAAGGACAGCAGAAGTTGTTCTACCTTCCTTATCCCTATTCGGATTTCATTTTCTCGGTAGTTGGAGAGGAGTTGGGGCTGATAGGCACATTGGCCGTCGTGCTTGCGTTTGGACTGCTGCTTTGGCGGGGGGCACGTGCCGCCGTCAAGGCTCCTGATCGGTTCGGCATGCTTCTTGGGATCGGGATCATCACGGGAATCATCGTACAGGCGTTGTTTAACATAAGCGTGGTCACCTCGCTGGTACCTGCAAAGGGAATTCCGCTGCCGTTCATATCGTATGGCGGGTCTTCTGTTCTTCTGACAATGCTTGCGGTCGGCATATTCCTCAACATTTCGTGCCAGGGTGCGGAAGGAACTAAAAAGGAGAAAGTCGAAAGTGGACGACGGAAGAATGGCCGATAGGTCGAACGGCCGCGGACAAAATTCTTCCGCGAATCGAGTGATGAAGGTTTTGATCGCCGCCGGCGGTACGGGCGGGCACATCTATCCCGGAATTGCCGTCGCCAAGGAGATCCTGCGGCGCGACGAATCGTCGGAAGTGCTCTTCGTAGGAACAGCAAGAGGATTGGAAACCCGTATCGTTCCGGAAAATGGTTTTCAGCTTTCTTTGATAAATAGTGTAGGCCTCAAGAACGTAGGTATGGTTGGCAAGGTCAAAGGGCTTTCGGTTTTACCTAAGAGCTTTATCGAAGCACGCAAGATCCTGCGGCAGTTCCGGCCGCACGTCGTGGTCGGGGCCGGCGGATACGTCTCGGGCCCAGTGCTGTTGATGGCGGCGATAATGGGGATCCCGACCTTGGTCATGGATTCGAACGCGTTGCCAGGCTTTACGAATCGACAATTAGCCCGATTTGTCGATAGGGCAGCTCTCACTTTTGAGGAGTCTCTTAAGTTTTTCGGCAGGAAGGGTATGGTAACCGGAAATCCGGTCCGCCATGAGTTCTTTGAGATCCCCAGAAAGGTTCGATCGGATCTGTTCCATGTTCTTATTTTTGGAGGGTCGCAAGGGGCGCGAGCGATAAACAACGCAGTGGCTGATGCTTTGTCTCATCTTTCGCCACATAAGGACCGCCTTTCGATAACTCACCAGACCGGCGAGGCGGATCTCGAAAAGATCAAGGAGACGTACGAAAACAGCCAGTTTCAGGGGGCTGACGTTAGGCCGTTCATATCGGATATGTTCGTGGAATTCGGAAAAGCGGATCTCGTTATTTGCAGGGCCGGGGCTACGACGTGTGCAGAGCTTGCCGCGGCGGGAAAGGCGGCGGTAATGGTTCCACTGCCGACCGCAGCGGACGACCACCAGCGGAAGAATGCGGAGGCTTTGGAGCGGGCAGGAGCGGCCCGGATGATCCTGCAAGCTGATCTAAATGGGGAACGTCTTGCGAGCGAGATCGGTGAATTGATCTCAACACCGGAAAAGGTCACCTCGATGGAAACTGCGGCAAAAGCCTTGGGCCGCGAGGACGCTGCCGAGAAAACCGTCGACCTTATCGAAGAATTAAAGCGAAACGTTTAAAAGTTCATCGGCGGCCATATCGTTAGCCGACAATTTATCCAGTTAGATTTAATAAACGATTTAATGTTCAGACACGTTAAGAAAATTCATTTCATCGGCATCGGCGGTATCGGAATGAGCGGTATCGCGGAGGTGCTTTGCGATCTCAATTTTGAAGTAACCGGGTCCGATATCAAGCGCTCCAGAAACACAGACCGTTTGGAAGAACTCCACGGCGTAAAGATATTCGAGGGGCACGCCGAAGAGAACGTCGGTGACGCTCAGGTCGTTGTTTATTCGTCGGCCGTGAAAGATGACAATCCCGAGGTCCAGATCGCGAAACGCAGGGGAATTCCCGTGATTCCCCGGGCGGAGATGCTCGCTGAACTGATGGTCCTGAAACCATATTCCGTAGCGGTTTCCGGCACTCACGGAAAGACGACGACAACGTCAATGGTCGCCACAATTCTAGGACATGCAGGCGTCGATCCGACCACGGTTGTCGGCGGTGTCGTCGAAACTTTCGGGTCAAATGCGAGGCTGGGCAAGTCCGACTGGTTCGTTACCGAGGCGGACGAAAGCGACAGGTCATTCCTAATGTTGTATCCGACCATTGCGGTCGTGACAAACATCGACAAAGAGCACATGGAATCGTACAAGGGCATGGACGACGTCGTTCAATGCTTCACGGATTTCGTTAACAAAGTGCCTTTTTTCGGAGCGGCGATCATTTGTCTGGATGACCCGAACGTTCAACTGATCATTCCCCACATAAAACGCCGTCGTGTCACGTACGGCATGACCGCTCAGGCGGACATCTCTGCCCACAACATCGTATATAACGACCATTTTGGTTCGACCTTCTCGGTTTTACGGGGACACGAGGTTCTTGGGGACATCAATCTTCCGGTGCCTGGATTGCATAACGTGTATAACGCCCTGGCGGCGACGGCCGCTGGGTTAGAGTTGGACGTGCCGTTCGAGAAGATCGCGGAGGCCCTCGCAAGTTTCCGCAACGCGAATCGCCGATTCCAATTCAAAGGCGATGTGAAGGGTATTACGGTCGTGGATGATTACGGCCATCATCCCACGGAGATATTGGCAACACTCGCCGCGGCGAAGAATGGCTCTGGCGGACGGCGGACCGTTGTTGTGTTCCAACCTCACCGGTACACACGCACCCAAGAACTGTTCGACGAATTTGCCCTAGCTTTCAACAACGCCGACGTTCTTTTTGTGCTAGATATTTATGCCGCCAGCGAGCAACCCATCGAGGGGATCTCAGCGGAAGTGCTCACGGCGAACATCAAGAAGTACGGGCATAAGGACGCATCCTATATCGGTGGCCTGGAATCAGCAGCCGACAAGGTCGTCCCTGTTTTACAGGAAGGAGATCTCGTTATCACTCTCGGAGCCGGAACCGTTACGCGATTGTCGGAGGAGATCCTGGCAAGACTGAATGAGAGGGCGACCGCGGCATAAACGGGTTGAGAGAATATTTGTTAAATAGAGATGGCTAAACGAACGAGAAAAGTAGGTACAAGGAGCCGAGCCAAAAGCGCTGAATCCCGACGTGTGCGTAAATCCGGCACGTCCTCGATCTCGATATCGCTCGGGGACAAGATCGTGCCACTAGTTATAAGCGGATTCATTGTCGTATGTCTCGTGGTGATCTTTGGACTTACCTATGAAACCTTGGCGTCGTCCGACTTCTTCGATTTACGCGCGGTAGATGTTCGCGGAGCCAGCCGGGCATCAAGTTCTGATATTGAAAAAATCGTACGTGCCAATGCTGAGCGCACAGGTGTCTGGAATGCCGATCTGTTAGAGATCAAGCAGAAGATAGAGAAGGTTACATTCGTTAAGACCGCCTCGATCACACGTGATGTCCCGAGCGGAATTACAGTAAAGATAAATGAGCGTGAACCGATTGCCATAGTACGCATTGGAGGCTCTAATTTTTTCGCTGACGGCGAGGGAGAGATCCTTGCTCCTGCAGAAAAGATGGAGGCGGACCTGCCGTTCGCCATGCTCGGTTGGGACGAGGCAAAAAGTGAAAGGGCAGGCAAAGAGAACATCGACCGCTTGAAGATGTACCAGAAAATGGTAACGGAATGGCAGGACTATGATCTCGTTTCCCGGGTCAAGTCAGTGGATCTTGCAGACCTGCGGGAACCAAAGGCGTTGCTGGAAGATTCCGGCCTTCCCGTCACCATAATGTTGAGCAGGGAGAATTTCGGTCAACAGCTCTCGAGCGGTATCAAGGCGATCGTCGGTAAAGGAAACATGTTCGAAGGGGTCAATCTGGTCGGGCAAAATATGGTCCTGGTCCCCCGCAAAGGGCAATAGATTATGATGCGTGAGATCCATGCAGTCGGCTTGGATATAGGAAGCAGCCACGTCAGGTGCGTTATCGGAGAAGCGGCCGATGGCGGCGTGATGAACATCATAGGGAAAGGCGAAGCGGAATCGCGCGGGCTTCGACGCGGCATCGTGACCAGCGCGGAGGCGGTCAGCGAATCGATCCGTCGCGCTGTAGGCGAGGCAGAGCGGATCAGCGGCCTTGAGGCCAGCGTTGCGATGGTGAATCTTTCCGGGGAGCATTTCCGCGGTGAGAACAAGGCAGGCGTGGTTGCTGTTGCGGGAGCTGGGCGAGAGATCACGGAGGATGATGTCGCCCGCGCCGTCGAATCCGCAAGCGCGATGCAATTACCCGCCGGGTGGGAAATCTTCAGTCGTCTCCCCCAGGAATTCATCATCGACGGGCAGGACGGGATAACCGAACCGGTGGGGATGAGCGGGGCACGATTGGAATCGCTGGTTCATATTGTGATCGGACCGAGTGCTGGCCGCCAGAATCTCGAGAAAGCGATTCGGCGTGCCGGTATCGAGGTCGAGCGGATGATGCTGGAGCCACTTGCCGCCGCCGAAAGTACGCTGACGGACGACGACCGTGAGTACGGTTGTGCTCTAGTTAACATTGGGGCAGAGATCACAAGCCTGATGATCTTTGGAAGAGGGGCGGTGCAGCACACAGCCGTATTCCCGTTCGGAAGTCTTCATTTCACCAAGGACATTGCTCACGGCCTTCGCGTGTCGATCCAGGAAGCCGACAAGATCAAACATGATTATGGTTGTGTTGCAGGCTTCCTGATGTCGGACGAGGAGCGCCAGCAGGTGATCGAGATCGTGCCGGTGGGGCGCAGTGAATCTCGCCGACTATCAAAGGAGATCCTCTGCGACATTATGCAGCCGCGTGCCGTCGAACTCCTGCAGCATATCGCTCGCGAGATTTCCAAAGTCCCTTCATCAATACCTAGCGGTGTCGTGCTTACGGGGGGCGGTTCGCTCGCGCGTGGGATGGTCGATATCGCCGAACAGGTTTTTGATGCTCCAACTCGACTGGGATTCCTTGAGGAAGAGTACTTCGGCGGCCTCGCCGGAGAAGTGCAAAGTCCCGAATGGGCAACGGCGTGCGGTCTCGCCCTGTCCTCTATCCGAACACAAGTCCGCGAGTTGAATTACGGCGGCCGGTCCCCCAAGAACAAGGTCACCGAGTGGTTCGAAAATTTTCGCGAAAAATTTCGATAAAACGGCGTTTCAAAGCTGGATTTTTGCCACCAATCATTGTATGCTAACGTCCCGTCAGCACAAGATATTGTTGAGCTCTTTTCCTTCAACGAATCAAGCCGAACAGTTGAGGTGTTTGCTTTTCAAACGGCGAAAAGCATTTCAGCTTTTGACGGAAGGTACCGATAATGAATAACGGCGGAATCAAAATGTTCATCGACGAGCCCCCCATCACCGGGGCCCGGATCAAGGTCATCGGCGTTGGCGGCGGCGGAGGGAACGCGGTCAATCGAATGATCGACGCCGGCATCAAGGGCGTGGAGTTCATAGTTGCGAACACTGACCTGCAGGCGCTGAATGCATCGAAGGCTCCCATGAAGATCCAACTCGGTGGACGATCCACCCGGGGGCTGGGAGCGGGATCGAATCCGGACGTAGGCCGGGAGGCAGCGCTCGAAGATCACGAGAAATTGCTCGACGTGCTTGAAGGGTCTGACATGGTGTTCGTTACTGCCGGACTTGGCGGCGGTACCGGGACCGGAGCGGCACCCGTAGTGGCCTCTCTCGCGATCGAGCTTGGTGCCTTGACCGTGGCTGTCGTTACGAAGCCGTTCAACGTGGAAGGCCGCAAGAGAATGGCCCAGGCCGAAAAGGGCCTCGCGGAGTTACGCGGCTGCGTCGATACCATCATCACCATTCCTAACTCCAAACTCCGAGAGGTTGAAGAGAAGATCACGCTTATTGATGCGTTTCGACGTGCGGATGATGTTCTGCTCCAGGCCGTACAGGGTATAACGGACCTGATC
>JAEZJR010000004.1 GCA_023415725.1 Acidobacteriota bacterium | reverse complement strand
CGAACCTCACAGCCCCGCGTCGGGCGAGTATACCCCCAGAATCTCTGCGAAACACGCTACCCGACTGAAGGTGCTTGGGCTGGGGTTGACGGTCGTCGGTATCGCTCTATTCGCGTATTTCGTTTATTCCACCGGCGTTCACGAGATCGCGGGGAACATTGCGGAATTCGGTTGGGTCGGGTTCGGGGTAATACTAGCGATCTACTCCCTACGGATCCTATTGCGCGGGCTTGCATGGAAATTGTCAGTTTACGAGCCCTACAGCCTCGGGCTTCGTGACACCGTCCCGGCCGTGATAATCGGCGAGGCCCTGAGCAGCATGATCCCGCTCGGGATATTGATCAGCGGCACGGCGAAGGCCGTCGCGGTGAGGAAACGCGTACCGCTTGTCGTCGGCCTCTCGTCCGTCGCGACCGAGAACCTTTTTTACAGCATCACTACCAGCATTTTCCTGATGCTCGGGGCCCTGGTTTTCGTCCGTGGATTCACGCTCGACAACACCACCTCGATGACCATCGACGTTTTGATCGGCCTAAGCGCGGCCGTGGTGGTATTTTTGATCCTTCTGATCGTGCGGCAGTGGCACTTCGCCAGCGAGACGTGCGAGGCGATATACCGCAGAGGCTGGCTGACCGGCATTCTCGAGCGCGGTCGAATGCAGGTGCGACTTTTCGAGAATCTGATATACGGGTTTTATCGTCGATATCCGAAACGCTTCCTGCCGATCTGCATCGCTGAAGCAGGGTTTCACATCCTCGGCGTGATCGAGGTGTGGTTCATCCTTACGCGGATCGTTGAGCCCGCGATCAGCCAGTTCCTCAACGCTTTCCTGCTCGAATCGGTTAGCCGTCTGATCACGATCGTCTTCAAACTCGTACCCTTTCTGATAGGCGTGGACGAGGCCGGGGCCCAGTTCGTCGGCGAGACGGTCGCACTCGGGGCGGGCATCGGCGTGACGCTCGCGATCATCCGCAAAGGACGCATCCTCTTCTGGACCGCTATCGGCCTGCTCCTGATCGTAAAGCGCGGCCTCAAACTGCAGGATATACAGGAAGCCGAACCGATCATTTCATCAGAGCGATAAAAACATCCGCAAGGCGGTCGCGCCAGGCGGTCCAATTGTGGCCGGTCTGGCCCTCGATGTATGTGACAGGATAGCCCTTCGCCCGCAGCATCACGTTAACGCGGCGGCTGTCGTCGACGCCCTCGAAGACACCGTCATCAATGTAAAATTTGAACTTTGTATTCGCCGCGTCGAGTTTCTCTAAACCCTTTACAACCCGCTCGTTGTCCACCCAGAATGACGCGCTTTGAGCACCTATCCGCGAGAATTTGTCCGGATGCCGCAGGGCGATGTTCAGGCTCGTGATGCCGCCGAGGCTCGCACCGATAACGGCCCGGCCGTCGCGATTCGGTATGGTGTGATAACGCTTGTCGATCTCCGGCACAAGCTCCTCCGCGACGAAATCGGCCCAATCGCCGTTCGCCCAATACTCCCTCATCCTGTCTTTTGGATCGACGAACACGAGGATGAACGGTCGGACCTTGGCGGAGGCCACTACGCTCTCGAGCACAGCCGGTGCGTCAATCTTCATCGCATATTCCGAGCCATCATGAAAATACATCGCCCCATACCTCTCTTGGGAGCTGGCATACCCGCGAGGCAAGTAAACCCTGATCCGCCGGTCGTTGAATTTCCTCGTCTTAAGCGAGAATTCTTCAAAATTCGCACGGCTCGGCAGCCATGCAATAGAGCGGTATGCCGGCATTCCGAAGAAGTTGTTCTCACCGCCGACACCATTGCTGATCTTGTCCGGATTTAGCGGATCGAGTTCCCACTTTCCGTTGATGATGTATTTGTACTCGACGCGGGCGTCGGAGGCGACTCTCATTTTGTGGGCGAAAAGCCCATCGCCGATCTTCTGCATGAAGATGCGGTTGCCGTTCCAGTTTGTGAAGTCGCCGGCAACGCCGACTGAATCTGCCTTTCCTCGGTAGAAGAAGATCGCATTCTCGTCGTCGCGGATAGGGCTTCTGGGTGCGGACTTGATCTTGTCGACCTCTTCGGCCGTGAACTTTTGCTCCGGTGGAGTTCCGAGGATCTTAGCGCGTTCGAAGGCGGTCGAGCCGTCGGCCGCGTGCACTCCGACAAGGGCGACTGTCGGTTCCGCAGGCATCGTGAAATTTATCTTCGCCTTGCCATCGGCACCGGCGGTGGTGATCTGCGTCTTACCGCCGACGTTGAACGCGACGCGCGTACCGGGCTGCGATCGGCGATCCTCGTCGACTGTCGCGCCGGATTTGAGCGGGATGATCGCCTCTTCATCCATCCCGCCGAAGTTATTCGTCTTCGCCGGGATGCCGTTCTTGTAGCGGTCGTAGACAACCTGAGGAGTGTCCAGGTTCTTCCCGGCCTTCAGGTTCATCGCGAGACGTATGAACTGTGCCATCGACCAGGCGAGCGGTGTCGCAGACCCTGTGCCTTCGCCGAATTTCAGTTCAGGGATGAACTGGCGGTCGATATTCGGCGGAGCGGTCGGCTTGTCCCAGATCTGCTCGGGGATCATCAGGCCCTCGTTCGCGAAAGCGAGCATATGATTCAACCGCGGATATCCCGCCTGACAAGCGTAATCGTAAGTAGCCGCCGATTTGTTGCACAGTGCAAGCTCGTACTGTGCCCGCTCACCGCTGAGCAGCGCCCAAAGTCTGCCTTTGCCCGTATACTTTCCGTCCCAGTTCCACCGTCTGCCGTCGGGCATCTCGCCGTAGCCGTCGTGGAGGTAGCGATAGAATGCGGGGCCGTTCGGGGTGTCGACCTTGATGACCTGGTCGACCACCTTGAGCGATTTCACGATCAGCGGGTCATCGGCGGGTTTGATGCCGAGGCGAACAAGCTCGAGGAAGCCCGCGTCGACGATCTCGGTTTCGGGGTAGGTGCCGGCGTTGTTGTTCAGCTCGATATTGTGGCCGCCGTCGGGCTCGCCTTTTTCGGAGATACGGATGTAGTAGTTCCCGTCGCCGTATTTCCCTTTCGTTGTTGCGGTCCAGCGCTCGACGTTGCGTGCCCAATCGTCCGCCGCGGCAAGCCAGATCAAGGCAGAAGCGTCATCGCCGTTGCGCTTGGCAATGTCGGCAGCGCAGACGAGCCCGGCGATCTCCGCGGCGATCGTGGAGGGCGAGTAACCGGGTCGCTCCTCCCAACGCTCCTGCGAGGTGAACGGGCCGTTCTTGACGATAAAGTCTGCGGCGCGCTTAACGTGCTTCTCGTACGTTGCCTTATCGAAACGCCCAAGCTGCCACGCCATTATCAGCGGGTAGCCCACCTCGTCCATCTGGAGCGACCCCCAGCCGCGCTTGCCGTCCAGCCATGAGTTCTGCGGGAAGCTCCCGTCCTCCTTCTGCTGGATCTTGAAGAGGAAATCCAACGCCCGCTCCGCCGCCGCACGGTCGCCGATCGCCATGTACGCCGTGAACACATGGTAAAGATCGCGTGACCAAACGAGATGATAGCCACCGCCTACATCCTCATTCGCGTTCGCACCGCCACCCCACGGCACTGTCAGGCTCGCCACATTCGCCCCCGGGACCGTCTTGTCCTCTTGGGCCTTCAACACCATCGCCGCCATGTTGAACTGTGCTTGGTATTTAGGCTCGACTTTCGGAAGGGTTCTTACGTATTCAGCCCAGCCTTTCTCATAAGCTCTTTGGATTGACTCGAAACCTTTTTGAATAGAAACAGCCGACTTAACGGCTGCCTCCGCGTAGTTGTCTGCGAAAGCAATGATAACTTGGAAACGGCGGGGTTTTAGTATCTGAGCGGTGAGAGCGACATTACCGTCGAGCGCCGTTTCAAATTGGTCACGAATTTGACCACTAGATTTTAATTGATCAAGGCCGTCGCTTATTCCAACATACCCCGCGTTCTGTTCGCTGAGTTCCGAAGTGAATCTGACATATGAAGCACTTTTAGCCGACAGATCGAACGATGTGAAACCGTCGTTCGACGGAGGTGAAAACGGTCGACTTTGCGCTGAATCGTGAAGTCCGGTATTGCCATGTGAAGGATCGTAATACACATAGAGCCGCAAAGAGGGTTCTTTAGACTCAAATCTAACGTCTATCAATACAGCATCATTTTCCGGATCCGTTGCGTAGGTCTTAATAATCTTCCATTCTCCTGACTTTGCCGTGTTGATCTGCTGGAAGCTGAGCGAATCTATCTTTAGAGGCTTGATCTGATGGATGGCATCGTCGCGTTCGGTTTCGACCGTTTTGGTTTTCGGGTTTACGACGATGAACTGGTGCATGTGGGCGTTCGCGACGGTGACGTCGGGGTAATAGACCTCCGTCAACACGCCTTGCGCGAGCGTGAACCAAACCTTCGATTCGCGCGTCGCCGAAGTCCCGATCGCCTGTTTCCCCGCCGTGGCCCATTGGGCGTCTTTGCCTGGCGCTCCGGGAGCAGGCGTCTGGCCCGAAGCAGAGATCGAAATAATGATCAGCGAACAGTAGACGAAAACGAGATTGCGTATCTTAATCATTGGACAATTACAAGCGAGGCCTAAAACCGCTCCGGAATAAGTAGGAAGTAATAGGTGATAAGTGATAAGTTCGGCAATGAACTTATCACTTCCAACTTCTCACTTATCACTTATTTCGTAGCAACAAACTAACCGACCTTAACGAACTTCCCTTTCTTCCATGCGAGTGAGTAGAGCAACTTTCCCTTCTCGCTGGCCTCGAAGTCGTCGCCCTGCTCGATGATCTTCTTTGCGTAAACCTTCATCGTCGTTCCGTGTCGGGGCAGTTCGTACCAGTTCTTTTTGCTGTATTCAGGGACGACGGCCTCGGAAACGTCCTCCCATTTCGCATCGGCGTAGTCGAGAAAGTAAAAATTGCTGCCCATCTCGAATTCGGTGGCGACGCCGACGAGGTAGGTGCCGTCGGGCCGTTTGAATATCGCCATCCCTATGCACGCCTGAGCCCCGTCGCATGCACCTTTGAAATAGCCGTTCGGGATGTCCTCGACCAGAGTGAAGTTCTTGAGGTATTCCGCGCGAGCCTTTTTGCAGTCTTTATCGGTTTCACGGTCGCAGCCTTCGAGAGTGAAATACTTCTCGGGCAGGAGGTTAAAGAAATCGCGA
>JAEZJR010000287.1 GCA_023415725.1 Acidobacteriota bacterium | reverse complement strand
GCTGCTTTCGAGGGTGGGGACGGCGTTGAATTATTACGTTGACGAGGGGCCGGCGAAAAAGGCCGCGAGCGGCCTCGTGGGCGGGACGCCCACGGCTCCAGTCGGTCTCAGGTCGCGGGTCGAAGATATGCTGATCGCGGGGATTCGGGGTGCGGAGACGCAGGGGCAGCGGATCACGTATTACAGGGCGTTTCTGAATGTGGCGGGGAGTGAGAAGGCCCGCGGGGTGTTGAAGGAGATGCTAAGGAACCCCGACACCCCTGCCGGGAATGCTGCCAAGAATGATGCCCCCAGCAAGGGTGCCGGGGTTCCATTGAAGACGAAGGATAAGTTCGATATTGTGACCCGGTTGCTGATATTGGGCGATCCGGAGGCGCCGGCGCTGTTAGCGGCGTTGGAAAAGGCGGAGACTTCGGATGAGGCGAAGCGGTACGCTTATGCGGCGAGGGCTGGGATCGCGACGGCGGAGAACAAGGCGAAGTATTGGCGGGATTTCACGGAGAACAAGGAGATAAGCGAGAGCTGGATCGAGGCGGCGTTCGGGCCATGGAACTCGATCAGGCATTCTGAGCTGACCTTGCCGTATCTCGAACGCGCGTTAAAGGAACTGCCGAACCAAAAACCCAACCGGAAGATCTTTTTCGTCAACGGCTGGCTCGGTGCCTTCATCGGGGGGCAGCGAAGCGAGGAGGCGTTGGCGATCGTTAACAAATTCCTGGCGGATAACCCGAACCTCGACCGCGACCTGCGGCTGAAGATATTGGAGAACGTGGATATCATCGAGCGGGCGGTGAAGATCCGCACGAAGTATTGAGGACCGGAGCGCGGACACTCCTGTCCGCATGAGCGTCGCATCGACGCGAACGGGCGCGGAAGCCCCTGAAGCCTCGGTCGGCAACGAACATCTCGCCGGAGGAACCGGCGATGCGGACAAGAGTGTCCGCGCTCCAGGTCGCGGCGACGCTCATGCGGACAAGGGTGTCCGCGCTCCATGCTCCATGTATGACGCTGCGTAAGCATTTTGCACGGATACCACTGGTTCGTCTTTTTGCGTGGCTTTTCCGAAGGGAAGGCGCGAGGCTTTCGCGTGGGTTTTTGTTTTGCCTGGCGGGTGTGGTCGCGTTCGCACAGCTTGCGGACGAGATGGGCGAGGGTGATACGGCGGGTTTCGACGCGTTCGTGCGTGACGGCGTTCACTCCTTAAACACGCCGCTGCTGACGCAGTTGGCGGTCTTCTTCTCTTTCGTCGGCGATTGGCCGTTCCTTACCGTCCTGGGCGTCGTGATCTTCGCCTACTTGCTTTACATAAAATGGAAACGCGAGGCGTTGATCTTTCTGATCACAAATGCCGGCGAGCTTGTGCTCAACGTAAGCCTGAAGGCGTTCTATCAACGGCCTCGGCCCGAGGCACTCGTCGATTACGCTTTGCCTCCTTCCTACAGCTTCCCCAGCGGGCATGCTCTCGGTTCGTTCTGCTTCCTCGGAATACTGGCCTGGCTGATGGCGGCGAACGTGAAAACGACGCGCGGCAAAATGCTGATCTTTTGTTCCGCCGCGCTTCTCATTCTCGCGATCGGTCTCTCACGGATCTACCTCGGCGTGCATTACCCCAGCGACGTGGTTGCGGGATATGTAGTGGGTGGGGTTTGGACGCTCACGGTGATCTTTTCGGATCGGTCTATGATCAGGAATCGAAATAAGGTCGAAGCGGTTGCGGGGACTCCATGAAAGCAGTAGTTGCCGGGAACGCAGCCGCCCCCGGCTGCATGAGTGCCGCTTCGGCACGAACCTGGGCTGGCGGACGTGCTCCTCAACTCCCAACGTAAGCGCTGCTGAACTCCCAATCCTCAGGTCGTCGGCAAAGTCCAGCCTTTGCCGGATTATCCTCAATATATTTGACCGTATTTCGGAAATGACTTGCATCGCGGATGTACCGGTCGAACGACTCCGCCGCCCAGAACCGGCCTTTCCGCCCCAAGATTCTGTTCGCCTCGTGCGCGGTGTACGACTTGATCGAATGCATCACCTCGGAGAGCGGGTGCCCCTCCAGCATCTCGATCAGTAGATGCACGTGATTCGGCATGATCGCCCAGGCGACGACGCGGTACCGCTTGTCATTCCACTTGAGGAGCGTTTCCCGGACCTCGTTTGCGATCCGGCGATCTCGTAAGGAACATGAGCCGTACCCGCTGTCGAGGAAATACTCGATACGTTTTCGCAGGTCCGCGTCCGTGATCTCGCCCGAAGCAAGCTCCGTTCTCCATTGATTTAAAAGATTCTGGGGCATCGAGTCGGCGAGGCGGAACGTAATGAATTGAGCGGAACCTTCCGCGTCGACGTGCGGGAGGTAACCGCGGGTGTGCATCCGGCCGCCGCTGAGCTTGGGTGGATTCGGCATGGATGGATGATAGCAGCCGTTTTCGTGCTACGCACTCATGCAGCCGGGGGCGGCTGCGTTCCCGGCGGAAGCGGTTGCGTTCCAGGCGCAAGCGGGTGCGTTTCCGGGCGTGAGGCTGAGCTTCCGGCTGACACAAATATTTAGCAGACGGTGTTTTGATTGCGAGAGCGACGATTCGCTGGGTAATTGTGTGTCTCGGGTGTAACCGGGGCCTGTGGAAAAGCGTCTATAAATGATCGATCTGACCAAGAATTTCGAACAGTCAGAAACCTTTTGCTTCGCCCGAACGTAGGTGAAGTCACTAAACCGTTCTTTCAGACAATTCTTCGCTAGAGAAATAGGAGCTTGAGCTTTATGAAACGACGTGAATTTTTGGTCAAGGGGTCAGCGGCCCTAGCGGCGGTAGCGGCGAGCGACCTGTGGGTTAGCCGCGTGATGGCGGGCGAGGCAGTGCCGTTCGGGGCCTCGTTGCTCGATACGTATTTTCATGTGACGCGAGCCGACATCGGGAAGGTGCTCGCCTCGGCGGTGGCGAAAGGTGCCGAATTCGCGGACGCGTTCTTCGAATACCGCATCAGCACGAACCTCTCGTTCGAGGAGGACATCGTCAAATCTGCCCGCCGGGGCATCGTGCAGGGCGTCGGGATCCGCGCCGTGAAGGGGGACCAGATCGGTTTCGCATTCACCGAGGACCTTTCCCTGCAGAGCATGATCGACGCCGCGAGTGCCGCGGCCGCGATCGCCGCCGACAACGTCGCGAAGGCGCGCATCGTCGGGATGAACGACCTCAAGCCGAAGAACCTTTACCCGATCACCGAACTCGCCACTTCGACCGACCTTACGAAGAAGCTCACTTTCATCAAGGAAGCGAACGCCGCGGCGAAGGCTTACGATTCGAAGATCGTGCGGGTGAATGTCGGGTTCAATGATGAGGTGAAGCACGTCGCCTACGCGAACTCGGACGGCATCTATTGGGAAGATTCGCAACCGCTGTTCATGTTCAGCGCGTTCTGCGTCGCCGAGGACGGCAAGCTGCGCGAGACGGGATACCGCGGCGGCGGCGGCCGTATCGGGATGGAATATTTCAACAAGACGAAGGCCGCGGAGATCGGCAAGGAGGCCGCGCGGATCTCGCTCGTGAATCTCCGTGCCCAGGAAGCCGAAGCGGGCGTGCAGACGGTCGTGCTCGGCCCGGCGGAAAGCGCAGTGCTGCTGCACGAAGCTGTCGGGCACGGGCTAGAGGCGGACTTCAACTACAAGAAGCTTTCGAATTACTCGGGCCGCGTCGGGCAGAAGGTCGCGAGCGACCAGTGCACCGTGATCGACGAAGGGCTCTTCGAGAACATGCGCGGGACGATCAACGTCGACGACGAGGGGAACTCGCCGCAGAGCACCGTGCTGATCGAGAACGGTATCCTCCGCGGTTACATGAACGATCGCATCTCGGCGAAACAGCTCGGCGTGAAACCGTCCGGCAACGGCCGTCGACAGGCTTACAACCACCCGCCGATGCCGCGCATGACGAATACGTACCTCAAGCCGGGCAAATATTCGGCGGAAGAGATACTGAAAACCGTGAAGGATGGCGTTTACGCGAAGGGCTTCACGGGCGGGCAGGTGGACATCACGAAGGGCGACTTCACGTTCTCGTGCTCGGAGTGCTACAAGATCGAGGACGGCAAGATCACCACGCCGCTCAAGGGCGTAACGCTCGTCGGCAACGGGCCTGACGTGATGACGAAGGTGACGATGGTAGGGAACGACCTGAAGTTCACCGACGGCGGATGGACCTGCGGGAAGAACGGCCAGATGGTCCCGGTCGGGATGGGCATCGCGACGGTGAAGGTTTCGGAGATAACGGTCGGCGGTACGAAGGTGAAACCGCCGGTAGCTTAAGAGGCGAGGAGGTGCTAAATGATGATGAAGGATTATAGAAGTTTAGCGTCCGAGCTCGTCTCGGAGTTGAAGAAGCAAGGGGCCGACTCGGCGGATGTTTTCATCCAATCGAGCGTCGGTTTCAACACGACGGTCCGATTGGGCAAGATCGAGCGCCTGCAGCAATCGATCAGCAAGGGGCTCGGACTGCGCGTCATCAAGAACGGTGCGATGGCGAACACCTACACGACCGATTTCACGGATCGCGCCGTGAAGGACCTCGCCCGCGACACGATGCAGATCGTTCAGGTGTCGAACACGGACAAATTCAACGGCCTAGCTCCGAAGGAGATGCTCGGCACCTACGACGGCAAGCTGATGCTGTTCGACGAATCGATCGCGAAGCTCACGCCGGAGAAGAAGATCGAGATCGCGCGATCAGCCGAGGAGGTCGGACTCAAATTCGACAAGCGGATCAAAAACGCAAACGGGGCGTTCTGGAACGATTCGTGGACGCAGGTGACGCTTGCGAACTCGGACGGTTTCGCCGGTCAGTACCAGATGACGCAGGCTAGTCTGTCAGTCAACCTAGTGGCGGAAGACGAGGACGGCACGAAGCAGACGGACGGGTTCTACACGTTCGGGCGGTTCTTCAACACGCTCGCGTCACCGCAGGCCGTGGGCGAAGAAGCCGGACGCCGTGTGGTCAGAAAACTCGGCGGGCGAAAAGTGAAGTCGGCGGTGGTCCCCGTCGTGCTAGACCCTCGAGTGGGAAGCTTTTTCCTGGGCGATGTTTTCGGTGCGGCCTCGGGCGGGAGCATTTACCGGCGGATGTCTTACCTGGTGGACAAGGTCGGGCAGCAGATCACCTCGCCGGCGATCACGATCGTCGACGACGCGACGATGATGGACGGCGTAGCTTCGCGGCCGTTCGACGCGGAGGGCGTAAGGTCCTCGAACGTCACTGTGGTGGAGAAGGGCGTGCTCAAGCAGTACGTCTGCGACTCGTATGCGGCGCGGAGGCTGAACATCAAACCGACCGGCAACGCGGCCCGCAGCTATCAGGGTAACCCGGGCGTCGGGAGCACGAACCTCTATATTAAAAATGGAGATAAGAGCCCGGCGGAGATCATCAAGTCTGTGAAGAACGGCCTTTACCTCGACCGCGTCGGCGGGCAGGGGATGAACTCGACGACGGGTGATTTCTCGATGGGCGCCGGCGGCCTGTGGATAGAAAACGGCGAAATCACGCACTCCGTGCAGGAGATCACCGTCGCGGGGAACGTGCTAAAGCTATTGAGCAACGTGCAGGCGATCGGGAACGATCTCAACTTCAAACTCGGCACGACGGCGACGCCGACACTGCTGATCGGCGAGATCACGGTCGGCGGCGAGTAGCTTAAAAGCTAATTCAAATCGGATCGGGCCGTGGAGTGATCCACGGCCCGAATATTTTTAAGCAGACGTTGCGGCTGCCTTAGCGGATGTGTGGACCACCACCTCGCCGCGGAAGACCGAAGGTTCATTTGGCAACAGCTCGCTGAGGTTGTTCTTCACCCAGTTGATGGCACCTTCAGCCGAAGCTTCGGCATTCTCCTTCGAGTCGTATACCCGTTTTCGTGGATGTGCGTGCGCCCGAGCAGGTCGACTAAGCATTTCGGTTCGAAGATCATTTTCCCAACAGCTTCCAGCTATCAGCTGACAGCTTGCAGCCGTGTTTCCAATCTTGACCAAAAAGTAATGATTTGGGATAATTCTAGGTTGGAGAAAGGGGTAAATTTCTCTTTTTAGATAGGTTTATGAAGATCTCGGCGCAGGAAGAATACGGGCTCAGGTGCCTGGTGCAGTTGGCGAACCTCAAGGAGGGCGAGTCGTTGACGCTGCCGCAGATAGCCGAGCGTGAGGGCATCTCGACGGCGAACGCGGGGAAGCTGATGTGGCTGCTCAATAAAGCGGGGTTCGTGAGTTCGACGCGCGGGACGAAGGGCGGCTATTTTCTCGCCCGGCCGGCCGAAGATATCTACCTTAACGAGATCATCAAGGTGCTCGACGAGGATGTTTTGAACGCACACTGTGGAAGCTACACGGGCGTGCTCGATTCGTGCGTGCACAAGGGCGATTGCGGCATAAGGCCGGTGATCGTGGGATTGCACGAGATAGTACAGAGCGCGTTGGCGAAGATCACGCTCGCGAGCCTCGTTGGGAACGAAAAAGCGGTGGACGCGATGTTCCACCAGATACAGGGCCTGCATAAGGAGATCGAATTGCCGAAGGCCATGCAGAGGAATTGAGGGAATTTAACCACAGAGGGCAGAGAGAACACTGAGACTTTAGAGAAGGCCTGATGTGGAAACAAAGTTTACCGGGTTTGAAGACGCATTCGGAACTCCGTGTTCTCTGTGATCTCAGTGGTGAATAAAACAAAATGTCGACAGCAGCGGAATTACTAACTAACAGGGAATACAAATACGGGTTCGTCACGGACATCGAGACGGAAACCATCCCTAAGGGCCTGACCGAGGATACGATCAGGCTGATCTCGTCAAAGAAGAACGAGCCGGATTGGATGCTCGAGTTTCGTCTGAAGGCCTTTCGTAATTGGCTGAAGATGGAGGAGCCGACGCACTGGCCAAACTTCGAATATCCGAAGATCGATTTCCAGGGCATCACCTACTACGCCGCTCCAAAGCAGAAGGCGAAGAAGGCCTCGATGGACGAGGTGGACCCGGAGCTGGTAAAGACTTTCGAGAAGCTGGGGATCCCTTTGTCGGAGCAGAAGCTTTTGGCGAACGTGGCGGTGGACGCCGTGTTCGACTCGGTGTCGGTCGCGACGACTTACAAAGAAAAGCTGAAGAAGGCGGGCGTAATCTTTTGCTCGTTCTCGGAAGCGGTCGTCGAATATCCGGAACTTATTAAGAAGTACCTCGGGTCGGTGGTGCCGACGGGGGACAACTATTACGCCGCGTTGAACTCTGCTGTTTTTTCGGACGGGTCTTTCGTGTTCATCCCGAAGGGCGTGCGTTGCCCGATGGAGCTTTCCACTTACTTCCGCATCAACACGCAGGAGTCGGGGCAGTTCGAACGGACGTTGATCGTCGCGGAAGAGGGCGGTTACGTCGCTTACAACGAAGGCTGCACGGCGCCGCAGTTCGACACGAACCAGCTTCACGCGGCGGTTGTAGAGCTCGTCGCCCTGGACGATGCTGAGATCAAGTATTCGACCGTGCAGAACTGGTACGCCGGTGACGAAAGCGGTAAGGGCGGCATTTACAACTTCGTGACGAAGCGCGGTGCGTGTCGCGGGCGCAATTCGAAGATCTCGTGGACGCAGGTCGAAACCGGCTCCGCGATCACGTGGAAGTACCCGTCGGTGATATTGCAGGGCGACAACTCGATCGGGGAATTCTACTCGGTCGCGCTGACCAACAACGCCCAGATCGCTGACACGGGCACGAAGATGATCCACCTCGGCAAGAACACCAAATCGACGATCGTGTCGAAGGGGATCTCCGCCGGAAAGTCGAACAACTCTTACCGCGGTCTCGTCAAAGTGATGCCGAAGGCGGAGGGGGCACGCAACTACACGCAGTGCGATTCGATGCTGATCGGCGGGCTGTCGGAAGCGAATACGTTCCCGTACATCGAGGTGATGAATGCTTCGGCGAAGGTGGAGCATGAAGCGACCACGTCGAAGATCAGCGAGGAGCAGCTATTTTACTTGCAGCAACGCGGCCTTTCTCAGGAAGACGCCGTCTCGCTCATCATTAACGGCTTCTGCAAAGAGGTATTCCGCGAACTGCCGATGGAATACGCGGTGGAAGCTCAGAAGTTGTTGGGGCTGAAGTTGGAAGGGAGTGTGGGTTAAACCTTGTCGCCAACGGCGACAAATATTAAAGCCTGGGGTGAAATGAGCGAGAGCGAATGGAACCCCAGGTTGTCCGAAGGGAAGTAAACGTCGCTGAAGGCGACGAATGTTGCTCCCCTTCAGGGAGCGGTGGTTGTTTGGATAGTACCTAGGGTTCCGCTCGTTTCACTCGCTGCACCCTAGGCTTTAATGTTGGTCGCCGTTGGCGACTTTTGGTTCACCAGGTTCAAGTGTTTGTCGCATTGGCGACTAATGGAATGCTCGCGGGTGTGCTCGAGCCCGAGTTCGGAGGGGTATGGAAAGCGTGCAGCAGATGAGATACGCGCCGGTTGGGGCGGAATTTGATGCGGTTTTGCGCGATCAGCTCCTGGACCGGAAGAAGCGGCTCGAGCGTGCGAGGGTGCAGAGCGGGCTGGAGCCGGATTTTACTCGTTTGCTGGACGAGGTGGACGATGCCCTCGCCCGGTTCGATGCGGGGACGTACGGGCTTTGCGAAACGTGCGGCGACCCGATCGAAGCGGATCGTCTGATCGCTGACCCACTGCAGCGTTTCTGTCTTGGGGATCTGACGCAGAAGGAGCTGAGTTCGATCGAGTATGATCTGATGCTCGCCTCTGAGATCCAGAAGGGATTGCTCCCGAAGATGGATTCGCTGTCGGACGCGTGGAGCGTGGACTTCGTTTATCAGCCTGCGGGGATCGTGAGCGGGGATTATGTCGACTTCATCGAGCGTGACGGGGAGCTTTATTTCATCCTCGGCGATGTTTCGGGGAAGGGTATGGCGGCGTCGATATTGATGTCGAACCTTCATGCGATGTTCCGCGCTCTGGTGCCGCTCGGGCTTCCGTTGAATGAGCTGATGGAGCGGGCGAATCACCTGTTTTGCGAAAGCACGCTCGCGAACCATTACGCGACGCTGATCTGCGGGAAGCTGAACGGCCGCGGCGAGGTGGAATTCGTAAACGCCGGGCACCTGGCGCCGATCATTGTGAACCATGAGGATTGCGTCGCACTGGAATCGGCAGGTTTGCCTCTTGGGATGTTCTGCGACAGCAGTTTTATCGCGAGCGGGGCGAAGATCAAACAGGGCGAAACGCTTCTTCTATTCTCGGACGGTGTGACGGAAGCGATGAACCACGCCGGGACGGAATTCGGGTCTGAACGGTTGATGGGAACGCTGCGTGAGGCTCTGGGTTTCGAGCCGACGGCGCTGCTCGATAATTGCGTCAAGGCGGTCAGCACTTTCCGGTTGTACGCGGAGCGGAACGACGACCTGACGATGCTGGCGTTGAAATACAAGGGCGTCGCCTGATGGAAGCGATCGCTCTGGACGTGCTCGGTTGGATCGGGGCCTTGCTGCTGCTAGGGGCTTACGGGTTGGTGTCGTTCAAGAAGCTCGCTCCGGATTCGCTCGCATATCAGGCGATGAACATCGTCGCCAGCATATTGTTGCTCGCGAACACGCTGTATTACGGAGCTTTCCCGTCCAGTTTCGTGAACGCCGTTTGGACGGTGATTGCGGTCGCCGCGATCGCTTCGGTTGTGAGGCGGAAGGCCGAGCAGGTTTGAGGGCCGAAAGGTATATAGATATTTGAAAAGTTACGCCTTATAACCTGACAAAAAAGTAATCTTTTATTGGTTTTTTGACGCGGTCAGTTATGAATTTGCGAATTCCCACGATCGACCAGGGGCGGTGACCCGCGGGCCTTATCAGGAGGGGCAGGCTCCCCTAAAGGTCCGCGGGTCCTGGCCCGGATGCTATCATTTACGTTTTGCCGAGGAGCATTATGATCAACAAAATACAGCCGCCGGACCAACCGACGCCGAAGGGGCATTACTCGCCAGGGATCGAGCATAACGGACTGATATTCGTATCGGGGCAGCTGCCGATAACGCTCGACACGCGCGAGCCGTTCACAGGTGCGATCGAGGAGCAGACGGAACTCGCACTTAGGAACGTCGAGGCGGTTCTACATACAGCGGGCAGCGACCTTCAGCACGTTCTGCAGTTCACGATATACGTTTCTGATATGGAACTCTGGGGAGCGGTTGACGAGACGTATGCACGCATCATGGGCGATCATCGGCCGGCGAGGGCGATCGTGCCGGTGAAGGATCTGCATTTCGGCACGAAGATCGAGATTCAGGCGATCGCGGCGCGTCGGGGAAGCGATTAACCACAGAGGTCACAGAGCACACAGAGGAATTTCAAAAGTTTTGATCTCAGTGCTCGCTGTGCGCTCCGTGGTAGAGAACAAAATGAAACTGAAGATATTCCAAGTCGATGCATTTGCAAGCGAGCCGTTTGCGGGGAACCCTGCCGCGGTGGTGCCGCTCGATGAGTGGCTGCCGGATGCGACGATGTTGAAGATCGCCGCGGAGAACAACCTTGCGGAGACGGCATTCTTCGTCAAAGAGGGCGATCGTTATCACATCCGCTGGTTCACGCCGACGGTCGAGGTGAACCTGTGCGGGCACGCCACGCTCGCGACGTCGCACGTGATATTCAACGAGCTGAAGCTCGAGGAAGCGTTCGTGCCGTTCCATTCGGACCGCAGCGGGCAGCTCGGCGTCGAGAAGCACGGCGACAAGCTGGTGCTTGATTTTCCGGCTTACCCGATGGAGGAGATCGAGCATTCGGACGAGTTGGCACAGGCGGTCGGTGAGGTGCCGACGAAGGTGTGGGAATCGCAGGGGAACATGGTTTTCCTTCGGGTGGAATCGGAAGCGAAGGTGCGTGAGCTCGAACCCGATATGCACGCCTTAGCGAAATTGAAATACGACGAGGTGATCGTGACGGCCCCGGGCGACGATTGCGATTTCGCTTCTCGGATGTTCGCACCGCGGATCGGCATCCCGGAGGACCCCGTCACCGGGGCGATACATTGCTCGCTTATCCCTTATTGGGCGGAGCTGTTGGGCAAGACGGAAATGTTTGCACGGCAGGTCTCGAAACGCGGCGGCGAGCTCTATTGCGAACTCAACGGCGACCGCGTGAAGATCAGCGGGAACGCAGTGACGTATTTGAGAGGCGAGATATTTGTTGAAGATGGTTTACCACAGAGCACGCAGAGAGCTCGGAGTGTGTAAGGAATATTTAGGCCTCGGTGGACTCTGTGTTCTCTGTGGTTAATAGGAAATTATGCTGCTAGAAATCAATGACCTGCATGCAGGTATCGAAGGGAAGGAGATCTTGAAGGGGCTGAACCTCAGGGTCAACAAGGGCGAAGTGCACGCCATCATGGGGCCGAACGGGTCGGGCAAATCCACCTTGTCGAAGGTACTGGCTGGGCATCCGTCTTACGAGGTGATCTCGGGCGAGGTGAAATTCGAGGGGCGCGACCTGCTCGAGCTAGAACCGGACGAGCGTGCTCGCGAGGGCGTCTTCATGGCGTTCCAGTATCCGGTCGAGGTGCCGGGCGTTTCGAACTCGCAGTTCCTGCGGCTCGCCTACAACGAGAAGATGAAGCACCACGGCCTCGAAGAACTCGACCCGCTCGAATTCAATGATTACCTGAAAGAGAAGGCGAAGGTGGTGGAGATGGACCCGCAATTCTTCAAGCGTTCGGTGAATGAGGGTTTCTCGGGCGGCGAGAAGAAGCGCAACGAGATCCTACAGATGGCCGTGCTGGAGCCGAAGCTTGCGATCCTCGACGAGACGGATTCGGGGCTGGACATCGACGCTCTGCGGATCGTCGCTGAGGGCGTGAACAAGCTGCGTTCGAGCGAGAACGCGATCATCCTCGTGACGCACTACCAGCGGCTGCTGAACTACATCCAGCCCGATTACGTGCACGTGCTCGCGGGCGGCAAGATCGTAAAGGAAGGCGGCAAGGAACTCGCTGTCGAGTTGGAAGAGAAGGGTTACGACTGGGTCAAGGCGGCGAGCAAATAGGATGTCAACGGAATTGGCGAAAGAGACGAATTTCGGCGCGGCGTTTCGCGAGCTTGTAACGAAGGAGAGCAACGCGGATATGCGCTCATTGCGCGAGAGGGCTTACGAGAGCTTCTCTAAGAACGGATTTCCCACGCCCCGGCATGAAGATTGGAAGTACACCAATGTTTCTTCGGTGGTCAGTGGTCAGTGGTCAGTGGTCAGTATCGACCCTTCCGGGTCCGATCTGCCTGTTGAGCTTTTAGAGAAGTTCAACTTTGAGCGGAACGGGTTCGCGGCGTTGAATCTTGCGTTCGCGGATGTGAAGGTGCTGCGGATCGGGAAGGATACGTCCGTTGAGGAGCCGATCATGCTGGAGTTGGATGGCGGCGAAGGCAAGGCTGATTTCCCGCACATAATCGTGGTGGCGGAAGCGGGGAGCAAAGCGACGATCGTCGAGACGTACGAGTCGGCGGGTGCGAGTTTCACCAACGCCGCGATCCAGATCTTCGTGAAGGACAATGCTCATCTGACGCATTACCGTGTTCAAAGGGAATCGCCAGGCACATTCCATTATGGCGTGACGGAGGTGACGGTCGGGCGTGCTAGTTCTTACAACTCGACGAACATCAATCTTGGTGGAGCGTTGTCGCGACATGACATCGAGTTGAAGTTCACCGCGGAAGGCGGCGAGGCTTGGGTGGATGGGCTGTACATGCTGAACGGTACGCAGCACCACGACACGCACTCGATCATCGACCACCAGGTGCCGAACTGCCTGTCGCACCAGACATACAAAGGCGTGCTGAATGACAAGTCGCGTGCGGTATTCAACGGCAAGGTGTTCGTCCGCGAAAACGCCCGCGGCACCGATGCGCAGCAGCAGAACAAGAACCTTTTGCTCTCGAACGATGCTCGAGTCGATACCAAGCCGCAGCTCGAGATATTCAACGACGACGTTAAATGCTCGCACGGCGCAACGGTGGGGCAATTGGAGGAAGAAGAGCTTTTCTATCTCCTGACGCGCGGCCTGCCTGAAACGCTCGCGAGAAACCTGCTGACGTACGGGTTCGCGGAAGAGGTGATCAACAAGATCGAGATCGAATCGATCAAGGCGGAACTGGACGCGGCGGTGCTGAATCGTTTGGACGCTGTAATTTAACCACAGAGACCACGGAGAGCACTGAGATATTCAATGGAGTTGAATGAAATTTCAGAGCGCATTATCGGGTGCGCAATCAAAGTTCATAGGGCGTTGGGTCCGGGGCTGTTAGAAAGCACTTACGAAGTGTGTTTGATGCATGAACTTGTGAAAATGGGGCTCGCAGTCCAGTCGCAGGTGCCCTTGCCGGTTCATTACGACGGGTTGAAGCTCGACGCTGGGTATAAGATCGATCTGCTGGTTGAGAACAGTGTGATCGTCGAATTAAAAGCAGTTGAATCATTGCATCCGATACATGAAGCTCAATTGCTTTCGTATTTGAAATTGAGTGGGAAGAAGTTGGGGTTACTCATCAACTTTAACGTGAAAATGCTCAAGAACGGGGTGAAGCGCCTCGTAAATTGAATCTCGGTGCTCTCTGTGAGCTCTGTGGTGAAAAGAAATGAAACCGGTACAAGAAATGACAAGCTGGGATGTTGAGAAGGTAAGGAAGGATTTTCCTGTGCTTCATCGAGAGGTGAACGGGAAGCCGTTGGTGTATTTGGATAACGCGGCTTCGTCGCAGGTGCCGCAGGCAGTGATCGACCGGACGTCGAAGTACTTGCAGGAGGAACACTCGAACATCCATCGTGGGGTGCACTACCTCTCGCAGCATGCCACGACGGCCTACGAGGCGGCGCGGGAGAAGGTGAAGCGGTTCATCAACGCGCCGGACGTGAACTGCTGCATATTCGTGCGCGGCTGCACGGAGGGCGTGAACCTCGTTGCTTACTCGTACGGCAAAGGATTCATCGGCGAGGGTGACGAGATCATCATCTCGCAGATGGAGCACCACTCCAACATCATCCCGTGGCAGGTTGTCGCTGAGGAACGCGGGGCGAAGATCCGCGTGATCCCGATGAACGACCGCGGCGAACTTATCATCGACGAGTACGAGAATCTGCTGAACGAGCGGACGAAAATGGTCGCGGTGTCGCACGTTTCGAATGCATTGGGGACTGTTAATCCCATCAAGGAAATGATCGCGACGGCGCATAAGTTCGGCGTGCCGGTGTGCGTGGATGCGGCGCAGAGCGTGCCGCACATGCCGGTGGACGTGCAGGACCTGGACGCGGATTTCTTCATCTTCTCGGGGCACAAAATGTTCGCACCGACAGGGAGCGGGATCGTTTACGGCAAGCGCGAATGGCTCGACAAGATGCCGCCGTACCAGACGGGCGGTAGCCAGATAAGGACCGTTTCGTTTGAGAAGACAACTTACGCACCGCTGCCGGCAAAGTTCGAGGCGGGGACGCCTGCGATCGCCGCGGGGATCGGATTGGGAGCGTCGATCGACTACCTGAACTCGATCGATTTCGCCGCTGCCGCTGCTTACGAGCATGAACTGCTGGAGTACGCGACACAGCGGTTGTCGGACATCCCCGGAGTTAAGATCATAGGGACCGCCGCCGAAAAAGCTTCTGTGCTTTCCTTTGAGATCGAGGGCGTGCATCCGCATGACATCGGCACGATCCTCGACCAGCAGGGCATAGCGATCCGCGCCGGTCACCACTGCGCCCAGCCGGTGATGAACTTCTTCGACGTGCCCGCGACGGCGAGGGCGTCGTTCGCTTTCTACAACACGAAGGAAGAGGTGGATAAGCTGGCGGAGGCGGTGCAGAAGGTGATCGAGGTGTTCGCCTGAGCCGGTGATCTTGATTCGAGGGTAAATGCTGATGCTGAAGAAATTCTGTTTATTCTTACTAACAATTTCCCTGACCTCCGCCTCGGCGATAGCGCAGGCTAAGTCATCCGGCGAAGAAAAGGAGTTGAGAGATAAGATCGCCCGGTTTGCCCCGACCGTGATTTCTGCCGATCTGAAGAAACTCTCGCCGAACGACCGCAAGGCCCTGAATAAAATAATCGCGGCAGCCCGGCTTTTCGATCCGCTTTTCATCCGGCAGGTATGGTCGGGGAACGAAGCACTGCTCGCGAAGCTCGAAGCCGATAAGACGCCGCTCGGCAGGTTGAGGCTACATTATTTCCGCATCAACAAGGGCCCCTGGTCGCAGCTCGATGACAACAAGGCGTTCATCCCCGGCGTGCCCGAGCACAAGCCGGCGAATGCGGCCCATTACCCTGACGATATGACCAAGGAGGAGTTTACGAAGTGGGTCGAAACTCTCTCCGAAACCGAGAAGGCGAAGGCGACTGGATTCTTTTGGGCTATACGGCGCGGTACGGACGGCAAACTGGCAGCGGTCCCGTACAGCAAGGAATACAGGGAGTTTCTCGAACCCGCCGCGAAACTGCTGCGCGAGGCGGCCGCTTTGACGGATAACGCGACTTTGAAGGATTTCCTCAATAAACGCGCAGCGGCCTTCATGTCGGACGATTATTACGAATCGGATGTGGCGTGGATGGACCTTGACGCTCCGATCGACGTTACCATCGGCCCTTACGAGACCTACTCGGACGAGCTGTTCTCATACAAGACCGCCTTCGAAGCTTACGTGACGATCCGCGACGACGCGGAAACGGACAAGCTGAAGAAATTCAGCCAGTACCTGCAGGAACTCGAAGACCATCTACCCATCGATCCGAAATACCGCAACCCGAAACTCGGAGCGGGCTCGCCGATGCGGGTCGTTAACGTCGTATTCTCGAGCGGCGAAGGGAACAGCGGCGTGCAGACGGCGGCGTTCAATCTTCCGAACGATGAAAAGGTCGTCGCGGAAAAGGGCTCGAAGCGTGTGATGTTAAAGAACATTCAGGATGCGAAGTTCGAAAAGATCCTGATGCCCATCTCGAAGGTCACGTTGAGCAAGGCGGATCAGGTCGATGTTTCGTTCGAGGCTTTCTTCACGCACATCCTGATGCACGAGTTGATGCACGGCCTCGGGCCGCACAACATCAAGGTCGACGGTCGCGACACGACCGTTAGGGCCCAGCTCAAGGACGTCTATTCCATGCTTGAGGAGGCGAAGGCGGATATTTCGGGTCTGTGGGCGTTGCAGTATCTCGTCGATAAGGGCGTGATCGACAAGAAACTCGAAGACACGATGTACACCACATTTTTGGCGAGCTGCTTCCGGTCGGTGCGGTTCGGCATAACGGAGGCCCACGGGCGTGGGGTGGCCGTTCAGTTCAATTACCTAATGGACCGCGGTGCATTGCGTTTCGATAAAGCCACGGGCAAATTCAGCGTCGACCCCACCAAGATCAAAGACGCCGTACGTGAGCTGACCGCCGAGATCATGACCATCCAGGCGGAAGGTTCATACGAAAAGGCAAAAGCTATGAGCGACAAGCTAGGCGTCATCCGACCCGAGATGAGGTCGGCCCTGGACAAGCTGAAGAACGTCCCGGTCGACATCGAGCCCTCGTTCCCGATCGAGCAGTCTATCAAATAAGCCGGAATGGTTTGACTCCACAGAGACGGTGTTGGAATTGTTGGCCGGTGGTGAATTTCTTTGCCCCAGGCCGTGCAGTCGGTTATTGAAAGTTTCGCCTACTCGTTCAACTTACATGAAGCGTGAATACAAAGCTCCGGTACTTTATATTCTCAGTTTTGTATTTGTCCTCCTTCTAGCGTTTGTTCCTAGTCCTCTAACTGAAACAGGCCGCCTTCTTTCATTGATCTGGACGATTCCATGGAGCCTCCTTTATCAATTCCTTGTACTGTTCATGATTCATGAGGGGTATGAAGGTGAAACCAGGCTCGTTCTTTCGGTTGTGGCGGCTGCGTTGAATGCCGGCATACTTCTTTACTGGGGGAAGTCCACAAGAAGTTGGCGAGCTAGGGTGTGAGTTTCGTCACTTTTTGTCAGGTGATATGGGGCGATAATCTCGGCATATGCATTCCGATCTTTACATCGCACAGCACGCCAATTTGAAGCCGATCGCCGAGGTTGCGGAGCAGCTTGGGCTCGGGCCGGACGACATCGACATTTACGGCAGTCCGCACATAGCGAAAGTGCGGCTCGACGTTTTGGACCGGCTCAAGGACCGGCCGAACGGGAAATACATAGATATCTCTGCGATCACGCCGACGCCATTGGGAGAGGGTAAGTCGACCACGCTGATCGGTTTGGGCCAGGCGATGAAGCACCTTGGCAAGAGATCGGTGGTCTCGCTTCGGCAGCCTTCTCAGGGCCCGACGTTCGGGATCAAGGGCGGAGCCGCGGGCGGCGGTCATGCACAAGTGGTGCCGATGGAGACGTTCAACCTGAACCTCACCGGTGACATCCACGCTGTCACGGCGGCGAACAACCTACTCGCCGCGATGATCGACAACAAGCTCCTCCGCGGTAATCCGCTGAACATCAACCCGCACAGCATCACGTGGAAGCGCGTAGTGGACACAAACGACCGTGTGCTTCGTAAGATCATCGTGGGTTTAGGCGGCCGGATGGAGGGCGGCATCCCGCGGGAAACGGGCTTCGATATCACGGTGGCGTCGGAAGTGATGGCTATTCTCGCCCTCACCACCTCGCTGCAGGACATGCGGAAGCGATTCGGGCGGATCGTCGTCGGGATGACGCACGACAAGAAGCCTGTAACTGCTGAAGATATCGGGGCTGCGGGTGCGATGACGGTGCTGATGCGCGACGCGATCAGGCCGACGATAATGCAGACGCTCGAGAATACGCCGGCGCTCGTGCATGCGGGCCCGTTCGCCAACGTCGCGCACGGCAACAGCAGCATCCTCGCGGACCTCATCGGCATCAAGACCGCAGATTACCTGATGACGGAATCGGGATTCGGCGCGGACATCGGTGCAGAGAAGTTCTTCAACATCAAGTGCCGTTACAGCGGATTGAAGCCGGACGCATGCGTGATCGTCGCGACGATCAGGGCTTTGAAATCGCACAGCGGAAAGTATAAGATCGTCGCGGGGAAAGCATTGCCTCCTGAAATGCTGGAGAACAATGTCGCGGACGTCGAGGCGGGGGCTTCGAACCTGCGCAAGCAGATCGAAAATGTGAGGCTGCACGGCGTGACGCCGGTCGTGGCGATCAACGCGTTCGAGACGGACCACCAGGACGAGATCGACGCGGTGAAGCGGATCGCGGTGGAAGCGGGGGCTCTCGGTGCTGCGGTTTCGACGCACTGGGCGGACGGCGGCAAAGGGGCGATCGATCTCGCAGAGATGGTGATCGAAGCGGCTGATCAGCCGAGCGAGTTCAAGTTCCTCTACGATCTCGATCAGCCGATCAAATCGAAGATCGAGACGATCGCGACGAAGATCTACGGGGCCGAAGCGGTCAGCTACACAACTCAGGCCGAAGGGCAGATCAGGGATTACGAGGCGAACGGGTTCGGCGGGCTCCCGATCTGCATGGCGAAGACTCACTTAAGCCTGAGCCACGACCCGATGCTGAAAGGTGCGCCGACCGGATTCGTTTTCCCGGTCCGCGAAGTGCGGGCGAGCGTCGGTGCCGGCTTCATCTACCCGATCTGCGGAGACATGCGCACGATGCCGGCTTTGCCTGAGCACCCGGCCGCGGAGCGCATCGATATAGATGAGAACGGGAATGTTGTAGGATTGTTTTAGATGTCAGAACTGAACGAGCTTTATCAGGAAACGATACTGGAGCACAACAAGAACCCGCGGAACTTCCGTGCGATCGAGGATGCGGACAAGGAGGCGGACGGGAACAACCCGCTGTGCGGCGACGCTTTGCGCGTTTACGTGAAGATGGACGGCGAAAAGGTCGCGGACGTGGCCTTTAAAGGGTCAGGCTGCGCGATCTCGAAGGCATCCGCGTCGATGATGACGCAGACGGTGCGAGGGAAGACGAAAGAGGAGGCGGAAGTGCTCTTCGACGAATTCCACCGGATGGTTACCGGCGGGCTGGATGTCGAAAAGGACGAGAATCATCTAGGCAAGCTGAAGATCTTCGCCGGCGTGCTGGAGTTTCCTGCCCGTGTGAAATGCGCAAGCCTGAGCTGGCACACGCTGAACGCCGCGCTGCACGGCGAGGTTGAAGTTTCGACGGAATAGGCTCGTCAGAGTGCCAGCGGATAGCCCGGACTTGCTAGAAGACCGGGCTTTTTATTTTTAGAAGACTCGGGCTATCCTCCCTGTGTGACCGAGACGCTATTGAACGAAAAGGAAAGCTGGACGGCCGACAAGAAGCCATTTTACGCGATGGCGGTGCTGATCGCCGTAGCGATCGTGGTCCTGCGGCTGCAGGGGCGGGTTTGGTGGTGCCAGGCGGGCGATTATGCTCCGTGGTCGTGGGAGATATGGTCGACGCACAACTCGCAGCACTTCATCGACCCGTATTCATTCACGCACATCCTGCACGGCGTGATCGAGTTCTGGCTGATCGGGCTCCTGCTGCCGCGGTTGACGCTCGCGTGGAGGTTCCTCATAGCGGTTTTCATCGAGAGCACCTGGGAGGTGGTGGAGAACACCAGCTACGTCATCCATCGATACCGTGAGGCGACGATGTCGCTGGATTACTTCGGCGATTCGGTTATCAACTCGGTGGCGGATATTTTCTGCTGTGCCTTGGGATTTTGGATCGCGTGGAAGCTGAGGTTTTGGAAGTCGCTGGCGCTATTTATCATTACCGAGCTTATTCTGATCTCAACTATTCGAGACAGCCTAATAATCAACGTGATCATGCTGTTGTGGCCCATAGAGGCCATAAAGCAGTGGCAGGTTGGGATGTGAAAAGCCCGCGCCAAATAAAGCGCGGGCTCCTTCTTGAAAGTTTCGCCCTCCCTTACGGTCAGGCTTCTGATTTATCTCTCGCCGCGGGCGGCTTCGACGGCGGTTTCGAGTTCGACGACGAGGCGGCGGGTGCCGGGTTGGTCGAAGGTTTCGATCCAGCGGAGCGTTTCGTCGAGGATGCGGAGCTGGTGCTGCTTCCAGTTCGGTTCTCCGGACACGCGACCGAGTTCGCCTGCGTGATATGCGGTACGGGGCGGGCGGACCAGATCGGTGGCGTCACGGTCGACCGAGATCATGATCGTCGGGATGCCGTGGCTCTCGATCCCGCGGGCGATGATCCCGAGCGTTTGATGGCAAAGCCGTGATGCGGGGATCAGCAACGCGGCCTGCACCTGATAACGCTCCAGCCTTTCGGCGATCTTCGGGGCGATCTCGTTTGCCACCATCGCCGCGTTCGGGATGTACGGGCTGAGGCTCCACCAGCAATCGTTGAGTTGTCCGATCACGGCGTTGCCTTCGTACTCGCGAAGGCGTTCGATCGGGACCTGAGAATTGCGGTCTTCCTGCACGAATTTCGCGTCATAGCCTTTCGCGGCGTAGCGGAGGTCTTCTGCCCCGACCTCGATCGGGATCTCGCGGAAATTCGGATCGCCGTCCTTGCTGCCGAGATCGAACGGTTCCGTACCGTCGATATATGCTCCGGCCGAGGAGATCAACGCAAGGTTGAGCAGCGGAAGGGCCCGCCGGAGAGGGTTAAAAGGGGCGTTCGTGTTCTCGACGAACGGGTAGCCGCGCAAATTCTCGTCCCCCGACCAACGCGAGAAACGGCTAACGAATTCGGGCTGCTTTTCGATGAGTTGCATAATCAGCTTTTCTTGAACGGTTTACTGAAATCGAACGGGTCGCTCGTTGTCTCTCCGAACGATGAAGAAGGCGTCGCTGCCGAACCGACCGCCCCGGGTCGGACGCGGTTGGCTATTACGAAAAACGCGATCAACGCCGCGATCATCGCGGCCAAAAGCGTCCATTCGGAATAATTGTGAAGTTGGTTGAACTGCACCCGCAGCGGGTCGTCGGCCGCGATCTCGTCGATCGGGCGGCCTCCCATCTGAGCCCTCACGGCCGCTATCCAGAACCCGATAACGAACTGCCCGATCGCGCACGCGAGGGCGACTATGATCAGCAGCGAACGGTCCAGCCAGAGCAGGAGCTTGTTCGAGTTGCGGGCGGAGATCACCGATAAAAGCAGCAGCAGAACGGCTATTACAACGCCGCCGATATTCAGGATCGAGAGCGTCCGGTTCACCACTGCCCCGGCAAGTTCACGCTGCGGCAGCACGGCGAACGCGGTCTGTGCAACACCGATGAAAAACACCGCGGCCCCGAGCCAAAGACCGAGCAAAAGGAGCCTGAAATCGGAAAAAAACTTCATCGGAAAAAACGCGGCGGTAAACCGATATTATGTAGCTTTTGCGAGGAAACGGCAAAGCCGGCGGCCACGGGACGTATGCAGCTGTGCACAAAAAATCTTGCCCTCCCGGTGCCCACTGCGATTTAATATGGTTTCCACCCCAAGTTCGACCTTCTCCCACCGGACGCCGCTCCGCCAGGAATGTGATTTCCATGTCTGGGCCGGCAATATATCGAAATCAACTCGAATTTAATTGAAAAGGGGGAGTAAGAAATGAACACAGTAGAGAAATCGATAGTCGTTGAAGTCCCGGTAAACACGGCTTACAACCAATGGACGCAGTTCGAAGAGTTTCCGCAGTTCATGGAAGGGGTCGAAAGTGTCAGGCAGCAAGGGGATACACAACTCTTCTGGAAGGCCAACATCGCCGGCAAAGACGTCGAATGGGAGGCACAGATCACCGAGCAGACCCCTGACAGGCAGATCGCCTGGCGGAGCACCACCGGAGCTTATAATGCCGGCACGGTGATGTTCAGCCCGGACGGAGGAGATCGAACCAGAATTACGCTGCGGTTGGAGTACGAGCCGGAAGGTTTCTTCGAGAACGTCGGGAGTGCCCTCGGTTTCGTGGATTCGCGCGTGGAGGGCGATTTGGATAGGTTCAAGGAATACATCGAGGGCCGCGGCACCGAAACCGGCGCGTGGCGCGGAGAGGTGCACGGCGGAGCCAAGGCGCGGGGCGGTAATACATGACCCTGACGCATGACCGGGGAGGCAGAGGCGCGGAAGTCCGCGCCTTTTTCCGTTGGTGTAAGTAGGAGCTGAGTTGACTCAATTTGTCGGGCACAGATCGAATCGGCGATACTTGCCGCAGAGAACAGGGATGAACGATTTGGACGATCATGCAGGAAAACTCCGGGCACGCGTGCGGAAGGCCGCCCACGACGTGAGAACGCCGCTGACCAGCATAGCGGGATTCGCTCAGCTTTTGGTCGAGGACGCAACGCTCTCGGCGGATGCACAGGAAAGCGAAGAGGAAGTAATTGAGGATGAAAAGCGGCTATCGGCCATGCTCGAATCGTTCTTCGACGAGGTTACGGAAGCCTTAGGAGCGGAAGTCCCCACGATCAATGAGCTTTGATGTCGAACAAGCGTACGACGGGGTATACGAGTGGGCCCGGGCGGAAGGGTTCGCGGGGCACGATCCGTTCGACGGGCTCGAGAGCAGGATCTTCCAGGCGACGCCGCTGAAGCACTTCTCCCTCTCCCGCCTCGCGTGGCTGCAGATGGTTAAGCGGGCCGCCGTGGACCTCCGCGACACCCTCCGGGTTCCGAAAGGCGTTAATGCCAAAGGGATCGCATTGTTCGCCCTGGCCGAGCTTTCAAGATTCCGCGGCACGCTCGACGAAAAACATAAGAAGAACGCCCTGGAGCACTTGGGGACACTTCGCGAACTAGTGATCTCGGGACGGTCGGTGAACGGGGAACCGACGAAGGCGTTCGGCTACAACTTCGACTGGCAGTCGCGTGCATTTTTTGCGCCGAAGGGCACGCCGACGATCGTGCCGACGGCATTCGCGGCAAGGGCGTTCATCGAGAGCTATCAGCTTTTCGGCGACGAGGCGGACCTGGAATTCGTGCTCGACGTATGCCGCTTCATAATCAACGACCTTAAACGCCCGCACGAAGACGCCGATACTGTTTGCTTCAGTTATACGCCCAGGGACTGGAGCCTGATTTTCAACGCGAGCCTGCTCGCCGGGGAAACGCTCGCGTCGGCTTCCGCGTTCGTGGACGATCGCGAATTGTCGGATCTTGCGACCAAGTCCGCGCGATATGTCGTAGAGAACCAGAAGCAAGACGGTTCGTGGGCTTACGGGCCGAAGCTACGCCATCGGTGGGTGGATAATTTCCACACGGCGTTCATACTGCTCTCCCTCAAGCGGATCGGCGAGGCCGTGCCGGAAGCCGACACAGCGAAGGCAGTGAGGCGAGGGTTAGATTACTGGGTCGAGAACCTGTTTCTTTCCGACGGCACGCCGAAGTATTTCGATTCGGAGATCTTCCCGGTGGACATCCATTCGGCCGCGGCGGCTATAGCGGTGCTTTCGGAATTCGACGACGAAGACGAACGAGCCTTGCCGCTCGCAGAAAAGGTCGCCGCCTGGACGATCGAGAACATGAGCGATTCCGAGGGGTATTACTATTACCAGATACGGAAGGGCGAAACTATCACTATCCCGTTCATCCGATGGGGGCAAGCGTGGATGGCCTATGCACTGGCGACGTTGCTGGAAGCACGGAAGATCAGTTGATTTTCGTTTAACCGACATAAGCCTTAATCTTCTCTAAGGGATGCGCATCTGGATCGACCTCGGGAACTCACCGCACGTGCCGTTTTTCAGGGCACTCGCGCGGGAATTCGAGGGCCGGGGGCACGAAGTGGTTTGGACCGCCCGAGATTACGCCCAAACGGTCGAACTGGCCCGGAACGCAGGCCTCGACGCCACAGTTTTCGGAACGCACGGCGGCAAAACTTTGGCCGCCAAGGCAGGAAAGTTCGCCGGGCGCGTCGTCGATCTGGTACGTTGGGCTCGCGGGCGGGAGGTGGACCTCGTCGTGTCGCACAATTCGCAGGAACCGCTCGTCGCAGCGAGGGCACTCGGCATCCGCAGTGTTAACCTGATGGATTACGAACACCATCCGGGGAACCATCTTTCGTTCAGGATGGCAAGACGGGTGATCGTTCCGGAATCGTTCCCGCAGCCCGCCCTGGAGCGGTTCGGAGCGGCAAAGAAGGCGAAGCGTTTCTCCGGTATCAAGGAGGATGTCTATTTATCGGGCCATCAGCTTGATCCGGGTTTCGCCGGCGAGTTGGGGGCTCTTGGAATATCCGCGGAGAACGTCCTGGTGGTCGTTCGCCCGCACGCACCGGAGGCGTTGTATCATCGCGGAGTTGAGAACAGATTGCTCGACGAATTGTTGGACCGGTTCGCGTCCGATGAAAATGTGAGGATCATCCTGCTCCCGCGGAAAAGCTATCAGGGCGATGAACTTCGCGAGCGGCATCCGCAGCCGAACATCATCATCCCGAATCGTGCTCTCGACGGTGCGAACTTGATTGCCTCGGCTGATCTCGTTATTTCAGGCGGCGGAACGATGAACCGGGAGGCGGCCGCATTGGGCGTGCCCGCGTATACGATCTTCGCCGGCGAACCCGCAGCGATCGACCAATATTTGATCGACAGCGGGCGACTGATGACGGTCAAATCGTCGGAAGATATAGCGTCGATGGTGCCGAGGAAGAAGGATGGGCTTTCGCTGCGGGGCAATGCCGCTGCTCGGGCCCTAGTGGCGGATCTCATCTTGGAAGACTGATATGTGCGGGATAGCCGGGATAATCACGCAAGACCCTGAACGCCGCATCGGCGCGATGCTTCGGGCTGTCGAGCATCGCGGGCGCGATGATGAGGGCGTATTCGTTTCGGAGCGATTCGGAGCGGACGGACTGAAATGCGCTCTCGGGCACCGGCGGCTCTCCATCATCGACACTTCCTCCGCGGGGCATCAGCCTTTCTTCAGCGAGGACGGCCGCTACTCGCTTACCTACAACGGCGAGATATACAACTACAAGGACCTTTGCGAGGAACTCGAAGCCAAGGGTGAGCGATTCCGGACGAAGACGGATACGGAAGTCCTGCTGAAAGCCTTCATCGTTTGGGGCCCGTCGTGCCTCGAAAAGCTGAACGGGATGTTCGCGTTCGCGATCTGGGACGACGCGGATAAAACGCTCTTCGCGGCGCGCGACCGCGTAGGGCTCAAGCCGTTCAACTACACTCAGGTTGGGGATTCGTTTGTTTTCGGTTCTGAAATAAAGGCGATCCTGGCATCGGGGCTCGTCGAGGCGGAACTCGACCCGCAAGGGTTCGACCAGTTCCTTTCATTCCTTTGGCCGGTGCCGCCGCATACGATGTTCAAGGGCGTGTACCAACTGCCGCCGGGGCACTTCCTTGAATGGAGGAACGGTACCTTAGCGGTGACGGAATACTGGGACCTGGATTACGGCGTTGAGGAGAGCAGCGGCAACGAACGCGAGTGGGCGCAGAGGGTTGCGTCGACGCTCGAACGCGTCACACGGATGGAGATGGTTGCCGACGTTCCGTTAGGGGCCTTTCTCTCCGGCGGCGTCGATTCGTCATCGATCGTCGCTTTGATGGCCGGCGGCACGGAGAACAAGATCTCCACTTACACGACGGGGATATCGGCGGACGACCTGGAGTTCGACATCATTCCGGACGATGTTGTATGGGCGCGAAAGGTGGCGAAGCTGTTCCCCGTGGATTACCACGAGACGCTTTTGAGGCCGGACGTCGCCGAACTGCTGCCGAAACTTGTGTGGCATCAGGACGCTCCGGTGATCGATATGGCGATCC
>JAEZJR010000235.1 GCA_023415725.1 Acidobacteriota bacterium | reverse complement strand
GAGGAGGATCGAACTCCTGGCCTCGGCATTGCGAACGCCGCGCTCTCCCAGCTGAGCTACATCCCCGAGAGAAGTTAAATCTTAAGAACAGGAACCGATCGTGTCAAGCAGTTCTAGGGCCGTTTATTGCACGCCGGCCGGCAGTAACGAACCCTTCGGATCCGAAGCATATGCATAGCCGTTCTCGATCTTCCCGATCATCCCGTGAAAATGGATCTCCTCGCCGGAAACCACAACTACGGCATCCCCCGGGCTTACCCGCTTTTCGTCGACCGGAAAGCGGATGACGGTCGCGTTACCGTTTTCGTTCGCGACTGCCTCGAATTCGAATGTATCTGCGTTGAAACTGAGAGTTTGTGAAAATGAGACTTCCATTAAAGATAGGATAACGTTAGTTGATCCAAATCACCACTTTGCGGTCCTCGCCCTGTTCGGTCTCGTACTTGAGAAGATCCGCCTTCGACATCGAAAGCTCCCGCGAGGTGTCGTAGTCTTTAAGCCGCGTATCGTTCCCGGACGTGGACTCGCTCCGGCTGGGATTGTAATAGATCTTGTCCCCCTCGACGCGTGTCACCTTGTCTGCATAGAACCAACTCTTGCCGTTCTTCTGATAGCGGTACGTGAGCACGTCCCCCGCTTTCACCTCTTCCAACTGACGTTTCGAAACCGAATTGATCCCGCAGCCCAGAGCAAACGCAACTAACGAAACGACAAAAAGAAGTCTAAAACGAGTCATATAAGTTCCTCCTGCTGTTCGTTTTAACGGAAATCACTCACGATCAAGGACAAAGTCGACCGCGATCGCGTCGTGATCGGACAGCGGCGTGCCGCTTTCGTCCGTAAGTTCGCCGATCGTTCGCGGCTTCGCCCCCGTAGCAAGGCTGATCCCCTTACCGGCGAACCAATCCAGCCGGCCCGAGACATTCCCGCCGACCCGGTTCGCCGCCCAGAAGATGAACGGGAAACACCATTCCGGCACCCAGTCGCGGAGGTTCGTGTTCTTTTCGATGCTCTCGACGTGGTAGTGCAATGTCCCCACGCCCACTTCGTTGAACCTCTCCCATTCGAAGCCGCGACGCTTCAACATATTGAAGAGAGGTTTTTCGAAAAATCTTTCGGGGTGCGGCAGATGATTTTGCGCGACGTTCTTCGGCCCCATGAAAACCCGCCGCCAATAGCCCATGATGGCCCGCGTAGAACTCTGCGAGTTGAAGGTCGTCGTGTTCCAGTCGCCGCCGATCAGAGTCGGGAGTTGGGGCAGGGTGTCGAGATGATCCAGGATGATCCGCATCTGCAGCTGCCGATGGGCTCGCGAGCAATGCGCATCCAGATGCACCGTCACCGCCCTGAATGTGCCCAGCGGATGCTCGATGTCCGCGAAAAGGGCACGCAGGCTGCCAAGCCGCTTCTCCTTGCCCCACATCTTGTCCTTGCCGTTGGGCAGCGGCACGGCGTGTACGTTGCGCATTGGCCACTTCGAGAACATCGCGAGCCCGTGAATCGACTCGGTGTTCTCTCCTTCCATCTCCGATTCGACACCGCTTCCCTTCTGCAGAGCGATGTAAACGGGGGCAAAGGCGTAGTTCATTCCCAACGCCTTCGCGATCTCCCTGGCCACGAACCGGTTCCCGCTGCGGGCCATGCCGTAGTCGAGTTCGGTGAGCAGCAGGACGTCCTTGTCCTTGAGGCCCTCGTGGTTTTTTAACGCATCCACGATCCCCTCGAAAACGATCCCGCGCTCGATATTCCACGCCAACGCCTTTACGTACGGCAGGCTTTCCAGTTTGCCGCCGTCATCGGCAAACTCCTCCACCACCACCGCATTCAAGACCCTTTCCGCCTCTTCCCTGATCTCCGCCCAAAGCGCAGACCTCTCCATCTCCGGCGTCGATTCGAACTTCAAAAGCTCCGGAAAATGCCGGTTAAGATCGTGGTCTAAAATGCTCGGCGTGCTAGGTTGTTGCAAAAAAGGGCCGTCCATCAAAAGGACTAGGATAAGAACTGGTGGTCACAACCGCAACCTCGGGGGGGAAGGCATGTCTCGACATCCTTATCTCAAATCGATCTCAACTACGCGCTCGTTCGTCGCGAGAGCCACTATCAATTGCTCGATTCGTTCGACATGGGAGACTAGCGCGTTTAACCGGGTATCATATGTCCGGATAACTACGACTGATACTCCAAACTTTTCAAGGTTTTGCTGATATCTGAGATTTTGGTCTGCTGTGACTAACACCGAGAGTTTTTCGGATGACATCGCAGACAGAAGTTCACCGTTCTCCTTGGACTGCCATCCGAGATCAGGGACAGTCGTCACAAAGAGAGCACTTGAAAAATACTTTTTTTTTGGGACGTTCTGGAAGATTTTCGTCAAGCAAAACTCTCTTCATGTACTTCGTGACGGGTCAGCGTGAAGGTGTGCTCGGCGAGATCGAGAAGTTCAAGTACCTGGGCTCGCTGGACGGAAGGAAAATCTTCGAGAAATTCGCCTATAGAATCGCCGCCCCGTATGTAATCGAATAGATTCTTGATCGGCACTCGGGTTCCCGAGAAGACCGGCTCCCCACTTTGAATTTCGGGTGAGATCGTGATTACTCGATTCATGTTACAGGCGTCTCCGTTCCTGTCATTATACATCAATCATCGTACCTTTCCTTCGCCGGAGCCACGGCAAGAAAGTCTTCCGATATCCGCTGAGTGTATGTGTTTAGCAACTCTTCCACACGTTTCTGTTTGTTCGAGTAGAAGATCAAACCGACGTGTTTCGGTTTCGATACGCGGTAAACGATCTCGCTGTCGGTGTAGTGCGAGGTGTCGGGGGTGTCGGTCTTTGCGAGTGCGAGGGCGACGCCGGCGAAGTCCTTCCGCAACTTCGGTAGCTTGTACGGCTTTTCTTCCGTCGATGTCTCGAGTTTCGCCCATTCGCGCCAGAGATTAAAGTTGCAGGCGTGCTCGAGTACGTTCGCGATGTAGGCCCCGCCGACGCGGCAAGCGACCTCCAGCAAATAGAACTTCCCGTCCTCTTCGCTCTGAAGGAATTCCGCGTGCGAAACTCCACGTTCGTATTTGAACGCCTCGAGCAATTGCGAATTCAGCTTCTCGAGCGCCTTCCGCTCCTTCGATCTGTAAGGGACAATCGAAGTAGTGAATACCCCTCCGTAATGCGTGACGCTGAACGGCGGCGTCCCGTATTTGCTCACACCGGCCGTCTGGACCTTACCTTTATCCACGATCGAATCGACGTGGTACACATTGCCGGCGATGAACTTCTCCAGGACGAACTGCGACGGATGGTCGCGCCAGTTGTTGCGGTTATCCAGGTCGTTCAGCACCTGCCAGACTTGCTCCCGCGCCTCGCACTTCCTGATCCCGAACGCTGAAACCTCGAATCGCGGCTTCACGATCCACGGCGGTGGAACACGGTCAAGATATGCATTTATCTCGTCCTTATTGAAGATCCCCGTGAACTCGGGGCACGGTATCCCTGCGGCCGAGGCGATGGTCCGCATCGACAGTTTGTCGCGAAAGCGGATCGCATGCGACACGGACATCCCCGGCATCTGCAGATGCTCGCGAGCCCGTGCGGCCGTCATCACATCGAATTCGTCCAAGCCCACCACGCGGTCGATCTTCTTCGAACCGGCGATGTTCGTGATCGCCCGGACGTATTCCTCAGGCGAGGCGTGATCCTCGACCGTTTTCACCTCATTGAGCGCGGTCCACAGCCACGGCTCGTCGAGCAGTTTCTTGCGCGTTACGAGAGTGACGTGCCAGCCCGCGTTCTGGGCCTCGTCCAAAAACTCGTTCCCCTTATGCTCGCTCGCGATGCAGACGATGTGATTCTTCATATGGAACCCCGGCACCCTTGCCGGGAACAGCCACGCCGGCAAGGTGCCGGCGTTCCATTACTTCCTCAAAAATCCGTCGATGCTCCAGTCGTTCGCGCCCTTGATCATGAAGGTGAGCGCGATGAACAGGTACAAGAACGCCAACTCCTTTTTCGCGAAAGGATCCGCCCAGTGTACGCCAAGCAGAGCCGTCGTCATCGTGAACGCTACGAAGAAACCCGCGAAACGCGTCAGCAGACCCAACGCCAACAGTATTCCCCCGACGAATTCCGACAAACCTGCCGCCCAAGCGAAAAATGCCGGCATCGGGAACCCCATATTCGCAGTGGCATTAACAAGCCCCTCGCCAGGCGGTATTTTCCCCAAGCCGTGCGCTAGTGCCAAAGAAACCCCGGCAAATACCCTCACCAACGTCAACCCCGCATTCGCCGCAAACGATAACCCCGATTCGCCTCCGAAAAGTATGCTCTTAAGCAAACCCCTTAATCTCCCTTAAATGGTTTATTTTGCCGAAAAAGAATGGCACAATTTAGGTTCAATGACAACAACGGCATCCCGCCCTTGCGACGGGCGCATCATATTGAATTATCGAGGTTTGAGGTCTTAACGAAATGGGCGAAATGGATATTGCGAATCTGGTCAGCCATCTGATCATTTACATGGTCGTGCTGCTGCTCGCGATCTCCGCTCATGAATTCGGCCACGCGTGGATGTCGCATAAGTTCGGCGACGATACGGCCTACATGCTGGGCCGCGTGACGCTGAACCCGGTCGCCCACACAGACCCGATCGGAACGCTCCTCATCCCGATAATCGCCTTCATCCTCGGCTCGATGGGCGGGGCCCTCGGCAGCATCCCGCTGATCGGCTGGGGCAAACCGACGCCCGTGAATCCGCGGAACTGGACCAACTACAAATTAGCGAACGTGATGGTCTCGATCGCGGGCGTGCTCGCGAACCTGATACTTCTGATTATCGGCTTCATCGCGGCGAAGATAATGATGACGCAAGGGTTCCAGGTGGCTGATTTCTTCGGCTACAGCAAGAATCCGGTGGCGATCCTCGTGGGCAACATGATGCTCCTGAATATGTCGCTCTTCGTCTTCAACTTGCTGCCCTTTCCGCCGCTCGATGGAAGCAAGATCCTCTCGACGTTCTTGCCTGAAAGTGCACAGCCGATCCTTGACCTTCTCGAGCAATTCGGTTTCCTCATCCTGATGTTCCTGATCTACATCGGAGTCTTCCGCTGGATCATCAGGCCTTTCCTCTACGCCCTGCTCTATGCTCTCGGTGCGTAGAAGTTGCCGACGGTCTTATCACTGAAATAAACTCTTCATTTTCATCGCGCTCTTCAAATCGCGGACGAATCGGTTTATGAAAAAACGCATCTTCAGCGGCGCTCAGCCGACCGGCGATCTCCACATCGGCAACTACCTCGGGGCGATCAAGAATTGGGTCGCGTTCCAGGAGGAGTACGAGAGCCTTTTCTGCATTGTCAATCTGCATGCGATCACGCTGCCGCAGGACCCGGCCGAGCTTCGCAAGAAAACGCTCGACGTCACTCGCTACTACCTCGCCGCCGGGGTCGACCCAGAAAAAGCCACCTTGTTTGTCCAGTCCGACGTGCCCGAGCACGCCGAGCTGACCTGGATTCTCTCCTGCATCTCCCGCATGGGCGAACTCGAACGGATGACCCAGTTCAAGGACAAAGGCAAGGGTAACACCGAGCGAGCCGGCGTCGGCCTGTTCACTTATCCGGTGCTGATGGCCGCCGACATCCTGCTCTACCAAACCGATCTCGTCCCCGTCGGCCAGGACCAAAAACAACACCTCGAGCTCACTCGCGACCTCGCCGAGCGATTCAACCGCGATTTCGGCGAAACGTTCAAGGTCCCCGAGCCCTATATCCCGCCAGTCGGCGCGAGCATCAAGTCGCTGCAGGACCCGGCGAAGAAGATGTCCAAATCGGACGAAAACGTTAACGGTGCGATCTTCCTGATGGACGACCCCGACACCGTCACCAAAAAGATCAAACGAGCCGTCACCGACTCCGGCACCACGATCGAGTTCGACGAATCGCGCCCCGCGATCGCGAATCTTCTGTCGATCTTCCAACTTCTCACCGGCAAAACGCCAGACGAATGCGTCGCCCACTTCGAGGGCAAAGGCTACGGCCACTTCAAGACCGAACTCGCCGAAGTCGTCGTCCAATTCCTCCGCCCCTTCCAGGAACGCGTCCATCAATTCGACGATGCGGCCATAACTCCCATCCTGAAAGCCGGAGCCGAAAAAGCCCGCTCCATCGCGAGCGAAACGCTTCGAAACGTGTACGAACGGGTCGGGATAAGGTAAGAACCTCCAGGGCATGCACTGCCTCCTCCCGCTTCCAACGCATCGGGCGATTCCTGGTTTCCTGGATTGCCCGATTTTTCTTCCGCTCCGCGTCTATTTTGGTAATCTAATGAATTCGCCTACGCGTTATAGGGTAGGAG
>JAEZJR010000186.1 GCA_023415725.1 Acidobacteriota bacterium | reverse complement strand
GTGGAGATGATGTTCACGCCGTAGCCGCCGAGCACCTTCGGGATCTCGCCTGCGCCTACGTAAACGCGGCGGCCGGGGCGGGAAACACGGGAAAGATGCGTGATCGACGATGTTCCTTTCGCATCGTAGCGAAGGAAGATGCGGATCATGTACTTGATGCCTTCGCCCTTGGTCGTATAGTTGTTGATGTAACCCTCTTCCTTGAGGATGCGGGCGACTTCCATTTTCAGCTTCGAACCAGGGATGTCAACGCGCGGGTGATTCGCAGCGATGGCGTTGCGGATGCGCGTGAGCATGTCGGCTATTGGATCTGTCATTTAATATACTCCGTATAATTCGCGGCGGTTCGGGTACACTCCGCCTGCCGCGGTCTTGAAACAAAACTTACCAGCTCGATTTCACAACGCCGGGGATCTGCCCCTCGAGTGCGAGCTTGCGCAGGGCAACGCGCGAGATGCCGAACTTGCGGACGAAACCGCGCGGGCGGCCCGACTGCGAACAGCGGTTACGAACGCGGACGGGGCTGGCGTCACGCGGCATCTTCTGAAGCTGGACCACTGCCTCGTCGACCTGTTCGGGGGTCGAATTCGGGTTATTGATGATCTTCTTCGCGGCGGCGCGGCGTTCGGACCAAAGGTCGACCTTACGCTTGCGGTCGTTGTTCTTTACGATCTTGCTAATCTTTGCCATTTTCTAAATTCGTTTATTGCCTGAAGGGCATCCCCAAAGATTTCAGAAGCGAACGAGCCTGCTCGTCATTCTGGGCGGTCGTCACGATAGAGATGTTCATACCGCGGGTCTTATCGACCTTATTGAAATCGATCTCAGGGAAGATCAATTGTTCGCGAACACCTAGAGTGTAATTGCCGCGGCCGTCGAAAGCCTTGCCCGAAATACCGCGGAAATCTCGCACGCGGGGAAGAGCAACCGAGATAAGGCGATCGAGAAACTCGTACATACGATCGCCGCGGAGAGTGACCATAGTTCCGATGTTCATCCCCTCGCGTAGCTTGAAGGCAGCGATCGATTTCTTCGCCTTGGTCACGACCGGCTTCTGGCCGGTGATGGCGCGGAGTTCTTCAGTAGCCACGTCGAGGATCTTCGCATTGCTGCTCGCCTCGCCGAGGCCCATGTTCACCACGACCTTCTCGATGCGCGGGATCGCCATCGGATTCTTGATATCGAATTCTTTCGCGAGCGCCGGGGCGATCTCGTTCTTGTACTTTTCTTTAAGTCTTGCCATTGTTTGATGTTCCTCACCCGGGACCTGCGTATCTGGCATTACCGGGCTTCAAACTTATTCTTCTGCCGCCTTGTCTTTCTTCGGCTCCTTCTTGCCGAACACATCCGGCTCGGGGATCACCTTGCCGCTTTTGGCGACGCGTACCTTTTTTCCATCGCGAAGCTCGACCTTCACACGCGTCGGCTTTCCGGTATCCGGATCCACGACGGCGACGTTAGAAGCGTCCACCCAACCCTCACGCTCCATGATGCCGCCTTCACGGTTGAGCTGCGGGACGGGCTTCTGGTGACGCTTGATGATGGCGGCTCCCTCGACCTTCACCTTTCCGTTTCGGGCGTCTACCTCGATCACGCGGCCGCGATACGGCTGACGCTTACCGGCGCTGTCGTAGCGGTTGTATTCTTTACCGGCGATGAAGACCACCTGGTCGCCGCGCTTGATCTTGCTCTTTACTGTTCCTGTCTTAACCGTTTTCATTGCGTTAATTTCAAATAGGACTTAGTTGTCCCATGGGTCCTATTCGGCTTATATCACCTCGGGAGCCAACGACACGATCTTCATGAAGTTCTTCTCGCGAAGCTCACGTGCGACCGGGCCGAACACGCGGGTTCCGATCGGCGTGCCATCGTCCTTGATGAGCACGGCCGCATTCTCGTCGAAGCGGATGTAGGAGCCGTCCTTGCGGCGGACTTCCTTTCGTGTGCGGACGATCACGGCGTTGTAAACCTTTCCCTTCTTAGCGGTGCCGTCCGGAGCGGCTTCCTTCACAGTGACTTTGATCTTGTCGCCAAGGCGGGCGATCTTGCTGGTCGATCCGCCGATCGGCATGATCATTACCACGCGCTTCGCCCCCGAGTTATCGGCGACCGCCAAAGATGTCTGCATCTGAATCATAAATTCACCTCAAACCGTTCGTTGTTGTTTGCTCCCGCCGGAAGAATCCTCAAGCGATGAACAATGATCGACGAACAACGATCAATTACAATTCCGCCTTCTGAATGATTTCGACCACACGCCAGCGCTTCCGAGCTGAAAGCGGACGGGTCTCAACGATGCGCACCTTGTCGCCGATCTTCGCTCCCATCTCGTCGTGGGCCATGAATTTTTTGCGGCGACGAACGTATTTGCGGTACATCGGATGCTTGACGAGGCGATCAACGTTGACCACGACCGTCTTGGTCATCTTGTCCGACGAAACGACTCCGATACGCTCGGCACGTTTGCCGCTTTTGGCCTTCGTGGGCTCGCCATCACCGGTGATCGCATTTGCGACCGCCGCCGCGCCGGAACTGATCGTTTCGGCTACGGTCTCGACGGCTGAGGCGACCGTGTCAACCACGGATTCGACCACCGAGGTCTCTTCGCCGCCTTCGTTCGGGGTATCCACTGTCGCTTCTGTCTCTTCTGCTTTCTTCTTAGGCATTTTGATCCTGTCGTCGAGGCCTTACTGCCCCGCCTCCGCTTGCTTTTCGTTGATCACCGTGTAGACCCGGGCGAGAGTCTTCTTCTCACGCTTGATATCGGTGACGACCTCTCCTACACCGAGGGCCTTGCGAAACTTCAGGCGGAATAACGATTCCTTCAGCGCATCGGCCTGGTCCTGCAGTTCCTGCACGTTCATTTCGCGGAGCTGGTCCAACTGTTCCTTGACTTTCATTGCTTAAACTATGCCTCCTTCGAGGTCGGCACGCGACACGAACTTCGTCTTGATCGGAAGTTTCTGTGCGGCGAGCTGCATGGCTTCGCGGGCGAGCTCGATATCGACTCCCTGGATCTCATAAAGCACGCGGCCCGGCTTGACGACCGCGACCCAGTGATCCGGAGCTCCCTTGCCCGATCCCATACGGGTTTCAGCCGGTTTGCGGGTGATCGGCTTGTCGGGGAACATGCGGATCCAGATCTTTCCGCCGCGCTGGACGTGACGGGTCATCGCAATACGGGCGGCTTCGATCTGCCGGTCGGTTATCCAGCCGGCCTCAAGTGCCTTCAACCCGAATTCACCGAAGTCGAGGTTCTCGCCGCGCGTGGCTTTACCACGGTTGCGTCCCTTCATCACTCGACGGTGCTTGACCTTTTTCGGCATCAACATAACTTTCTAAACCTCGTTCGTTGTCTGTCGGTCGTGGTTCGTTGTGTTCCGGACCGGCCTCTTCAGCGAGCAACGATCCACGAACAACGAACAAATAAACTATCTATTTCTGTCGTCCCTACGCGGCCTGCGGTCTCCGCGACCGCCACCCCGCTGCACCTTCACCTCGTTCATCGGGTCGGTAGTGGTGCCGCGTGCCATGGAGGCATTCGGATCGAGGATCTCACCGCGGTAGATCCAAACTTTCACCCCGATGATCCCGAAGGTGGTGAGTGCTTCAGCGAAGCCGTAATCCACATCGGAACGGAGCGTGTGCAGCGGCAGACGGCCTTCGAGCGACCATTCCGTACGGGCGATCTCCGCACCGTTCAGCCGGCCGGAGATCATCACTTTGATCCCCTGTGCTCCGAATCGGATGGATTCTTCCATCGTCTTCTTCATCGCACGGCGGAAGGCGATACGCTTCTCGAGCTGCTGCGCGATCTTCTCTGCCTGGAGCTGTGCGTTCAACTCAGGGTGACGGATCTCCTGGATCGACACCAGAACCTCACGGCCCGTCTTGCGGGAGAGGTCTTCGCGGAGTTTCTCGATCTCAGCCCCTTTGCGGCCGATGATGATGCCCGGTCGCGAAGTGTAGATGATGATCTTCATCCTGGCCGCTGCACGCTCGATATCGATGTGCGAAACACCGCCGCCAGCGAATTTTTTCTTCAGCTCACGCTTGAGCTCGAGGTCCTCGGCGAGGAACTTGGCGTAGTCCGCCTTGGTGAACCAGTGCGAGTGCCAATCTTTGTTGTATCCGACCCTAAATCCGTAGGGATGTACTTTCTGACCCATAAAATCCTTCTATTGCCTCTAGAGTTCCTCGTTGGTGTCGAGCTGTTTTTCGTCTGCCCGCTGCGTTTCGTTCAGATTCTCCGGCGTTTGCGTTTCAACGTTCTTCGCGTCCGCGGCTTCGGCGGTGTCCTGAGCCACCACTTCAGCAGGAGTTTCGATCTCCTCGACCTTGTCGGCTTTTGCCTTCTTTTCGGTCTTGGGGGCGGCTTTCTTAGCGGCAGCCTTCTTCTTCGGGGCCTCGCTCGCACGCTTCGCCTTGGCGGCTTCTGCCTTCAATTCCTTCTCGGACTTCGGCTTTTCGTCGCTCGTCACCTGGATCGTGATGTGGCAGTAGTGACGCTGTTCGCGATATGCACGTCCCTGCGGTGCCGGGCGCATGCGGCGGCGATTCTTCGTCGGACCCATGTCCACAAAGCAGGTCCTCACCCAGAGATCGTCGGGATCCACCGCGATGTTCTGCTGCTCGGCGAGGTAGGTGGCGTTGGCGATCGCCGATCGGAGCGTTTTCTCGATCGGGCCGGCGGCGCGCTTATCCGTGAACTTAAGGATCGCTAAGGCACGCGAGACGTTCTGCCCGCGGATCAGGTCGATCACGAGCCGCGTTTTTCTCGGGCTCCCTTTCAGATGTCTAGTCTTTGCTATCGCTTCCATAATCAGTTGTCAGTGG
>JAEZJR010000185.1 GCA_023415725.1 Acidobacteriota bacterium | reverse complement strand
GGAGCGGGGAGCGTCTCGCTCCCCGGACGCTCGGGAATGTAAGGTCGAGTGTGAAACAGAAGCCGTGAGCGAGACGCTCACGGCTCCAGTCATATCTCGTGCCTATTCGAAAGTGCCTTGTCCATCGTCACCTCGTCAACGTACTCAAGGTCGCTGCCGACCGGCATCCCCATCGCGATGCGGGTGCATTTTACGCCGAGGGGCTTGAGCAGGCGGGCGAGATAGTTGGCGGTGGCTTCGCCCTCGGTGGTGGGGTTGGTGGCGATGATGATCTCCTTCACCTCGACGCCGTCGTTGTTCTCCGGCATCAGGCGGGGCAGGAGGTTCGTGATCATCAGTTCGTCGGGCCCGATCCCGCGGATCGGCGAAAGCGAGCCGTGCAAGATGTGATAAAGCCCGCGGAACGACCGCGTCTTCTCCACCGCGACGAGGTTGTAAGGTTCCTCCACCACGCAAATGATCGAGCGGTCACGCTTCGGGTTTGCACAGTAGAGGCACGGGTCGACGTCCGTCAGGTTGTTGCAGACGGAGCAAAAAACGATCTTCTCCTTCACCTCGCGAAGCGATTCGATGAAGTTGTCGACCTCGGATTTCGGCCGCCTCAATATATCGAAGGCGAGCCGCTGTGCGCTTTTATGACCGATGCCCGGCAGACGTTTGAATTCGTCGATCAGCCGGGCAACGGGTTCCGAATAATCCAGCATTTATATTGGTTCAGAGTTCCACCTTAGGTGGCCTCAGTTACTACGAGTCGTTTCATGGCGAACCAGGCCAGCTAAAGCTGGAACTCGAAACTTTACATCATCCCCGGGGGGAGCATCCCGCCCAATTTACCTTTCAGCGATTCTTCGACCTTGCGGTGCGCTTCGTTCAAAGCCGCGACCGTCAGGTCCTGGATCATTTCCGCATCACCGTCCTTCACCAGGTCGGGCGAGATGATCAACTCGACCACCTCGAAATCGCCGCGCATCTTCACCGTCACGGCACCGCCGCCCGCGGACGCGTCGACGACCGTGTTCTTCATTTCCTTGCCCATCTGCTCCTGCATCTGCTGGGCCTGCTTCATCATCGAGTTGAGGTCGAAACCGCCGGGAAATTTCATAAAATTAGTTCTCCAAATGTAGTTAAATTATACCACCCGGGAGCGGGCAAGTCTTGTTGTTTGGGTTACCAAATCGGGTCGATAAATTGGAGCCTTTTGCATCGGCCTGCGGCTGATATTAAGATTCTGCCCGACTCGAGGTAACGACCATGGATCAACACGAAAAGGCTGTTTTATTCGCAGAACTTCATAAACCCGGCGACCCTATCGTCCTCTTCAACATCTGGGACGCGGGCTCGGCCAGGGCCGTCGCCGAAGCGGGAGCCAAGGGGATCGCCACAGGAAGCTGGTCGGTCGCCGCGGCGGGGGGTTATCCTGACGGGCAGTCGCTCCCGCTCGACCTCGCGATCGAGAACATCCGCCGAATCGTCGATAGCGTCGGCCTCCCCGTCACGCTCGACTTCGAAGGCGGCTACGCGGAATCACAGGAGGAACTGAAGGCCAATATCGGCCGCGTGATCGAGGCCGGTGTGATCGGTATCAATTTCGAGGACCAGGTTGTCGGCGGTGAGGGCCTTTATCCCGTAGAACAGCAGTCCGCTCGCATCCGCGCGATCCGCGAAGCGGCGAACGAAGTCGGCATACCGCTTTTCATCAACGCTCGCACCGACATCTTCCTCAAAACGCTCCCCGGCCCGCATACGCCCGAACAAATAGACGAAGCACTCTCCCGGGCCGATGCCTACGCCGCGGCCGGTGCCAGCGGCTTCTTCGCTCCCGGCTTGAGAGATGCTCAACTTATCCGCAGCCTGTGCGAACGCTCGCCACTCCCCGTGAACATCATGGTGATGCCCGACGCGCCCTCAAACGCCGAATTGGCTGCCCTGGGCGTCGCACGCATAAGCTACGGCCCAGGGCCGTACCGCAAAATGATCGAATGGTTAAAGTCACAGGCGGCCGAGGCTCTTGGCAGTTAATATTGCAATTTGTCATCGGAACGGTTACAAATACCCTCTATGCAGATCGAATGGAAATCCGAGGCTGACTCCCCTTACCTTTCGAGAGAAGTGGCGGAGTGGCCGGGTCTCCGCATCCACCGAGCACATGTGATGCCGGGAAGGATGCTGGAGCACACGAACGATTTCCATGAAGTCAACGTCGCGCTTGCCGGATCGCTGACCACTGAAAAACTGAGCTCCGGCGGGCGTCTCATCCGCACCACGGGCGGGGGTGGCAACCTCTGCATCACCCCTGCGGGACAGGCCATCTCTGCTCGTTGGGACAAGCCGCTGCAGAATCTCGGGATATTCTTCCAGGCGAGTTTCATTTCCGGCGTCGCCGCTGAGAACGGGTTCTCGCCGAACGTCGAGTTCGTCGAGGTTTACAAGGACACGGACGCGCTCGTTCAAACGCTCGGCGTCACCCTTCTTGAATCGGCCGCCGCCGAAGAACCACTCGGCCGTCTCTATACCGATTCGCTCATCCAAACTTTGACGCTGCACATCCTTTCGAAGTATACGACGGCGAGCAAGAAACGGGCCCTCGCGAACGGCGGACTGTCCGGGTACCGTCTTCGCCGCGTGGTCGAACACATCGATGCGAACCTGGACGACGAGATTTCGCTTGCCGATCTCGCAGCGGTGGCGGGCCTAAGCCAGTTCCATTTCTCCCGCGCTTTCCGCAAGTCGACCGGGAAAACGCCGCAGCAATTTTTGATGCTCCGCCGCGTCGAACGCGCCAAGCAGCTTCTCGAACGCGCCGACCTCCCGCTCGTCGAGGTCTCGCTCCGGTCCGGCTTCAAGAACCAAAGCCACTTCACAACGCTGTTCCGCAAATACACCAATTTGACGCCGAAGCTCTGGCGGGAACTGAAACTAGCCTAAGGGTCATCCACAGATGAACACAGATGAAAACCGGATATTAAGATCCGTGTTCATCTGTGTTCATCCGTGGATGATATTCTCCTCCGCAATTCCACAAAACGAATCGCAAGATTTCGAAAGACCCGCGTCCGTCTCACCGGCTATCCTCCGTTATGCATTGAAGGAGGATAAGAAATGCGTCCCATATTAATTTTCGCGATCATCATCACTACTTCAGTTTTCGCAAACGCTCAGAGCACCCGTGCATTGGCGCACTTCAACAAAGGCGTCGAGGCGTCGAAAAAGGGCGACAACAAGGCCGCACTGGAACACTTCACCGCCACCTACACGTCCATCGAACGCGAGGGAGCTACCGACCGATTCTTCGCTACGGTCCATTACGATCTCGGCGTCACCCTTTACGAACTGCGACGCCCTAAAGATGCCGTCGAGCATCTGGAAAAGGCCCTTCGTTTCTCGAACCGGATGCATCCTCGTGCTCAATATGTGATGGGCCTGGTGCGGTTCGACCTTGGCGACCTCGATGCCGCCGAAACCGCGTTTCGCCGATCCATCGCCCTTTCGCAAGACGATGCCGAAGCCTGGTACGAACTCGCGTTCGTCCACCTCGCGGCAAACGATAACGAGAACGCGAAACGGGCCTTCGCTAAAGCGGCAAAACTGGGAGCTGCCGGTGCCGCGTCCAGCCGAAACAACCTCGGCGTACTGCTCGCCCGCGAGGGCAAATTCGCCGCCGCAGCAATAGAATTCGAGAAGGCGTCGACGCTCGACCGCTCCGGCATCGCCCTCGCCAATCTGGATAAATGCAAACGTTTGATGGAGAATTCATCCATCGCCGAGGCAGCCGCGGAACTCCGTTTCGTGCCGCGCCGCGGATCGACCAGTTATGAACAAACAGCAAGACACACTCGCGATAATTGAGCTTTACAAACTCCGCCGGGACGAGTCGATGCGGCTCGCCCGGCAATGGTACTTCACCGATTTCGCTCCCACTTCAGCCATGGATATCGCGGCTCTCTTCCGCGGCGGCGAGCGGGCGAGCGCGAACTTCCGGATGGTCGCGTCCTACTGGGACACCGCCGCGTCGCTCGTGCTGAACGGCGGCATCGACCAAAAGATGTTCCTCGATGCCAACACCGAGCACGTTTTCGTGTACGCGAAGATCGCCGACTACTTGGCCGATCTCCGCGAGATCTTCCGCGAACCGGACTTTCTGATCCACCTGGAGAACTTAGTGCGCTCGATGCCTGATTTTGAGGGTAAAATGGAAAGCAGACGGCGCCTTATCGGGATCTGGACGAAGCGGGAAGCGACCGCCTGAATCCGAACAGGCCCTTCCACACGGTCATAATAAGGGGATTATGGGCAGCATAGTTTTACCTCGGAAAGAAAACGAGGGAGTAAGAATGCGAAAACCCGTCGGAACCTTCAAGAGCGCGGTCGCCGCCTCACTCTTGTGGCTGATCAACCTGCTCGTGATATTTTTCGGCTGGCCGTTCCTGCTTTACGGGAAGCTGAAGTATCGCAAATCCGAGCAATACAGCTAGCGTTTCGCCCTCGTGGGATAGCGTGCTATAAATGAAACCGTGGCACGCTATGTCATCAAACGCGATGGGCGCGAGCTCCCCGAGCGGCTCACCCGATACAAGGCGGAGCTGAACGAAGAGCAGTTCCGCGTCGTCACCGCCCCGCCGAAGGCCGCACTCGTGGTCGCCGGGGCGGGCACGGGGAAAACGCGTGCGATCACCTACCGCGTTGCGTATCTCATCGAACAGGGCGTTTCACCGCAAAGAATTCTCTTAGCCACATTCACCAACCGTGCCGCCCGCGAGATGCTCCGCCGCGTAGAATCGCTCACCGGATCGCAGAACGTCCATCGCGTCTGGGGCGGCACGTTCCACCGAATCGGGAACCTCATCCTCCGACGCCACGCGACATCGATCGGCTACGACCAGAATTACTCCATCCTCGACAGCGAAGACGCGAAGGACTTCATCAACGTCTGCATCGAGGACGCCGCGATCGACACGAAGGCGAAACGCTTCCCGAAGCCCGAGGTCGTGCAGGATATCATCTCCTACGCGACGAACACCGACACCCCGATCGACGACATCATCATCGAGAAGTACCCCTACTTCGAAACGCTGATCAATCAGATAAAGAGCGTCGATCACATCTATCACGCCCGCAAACGCGAGCGGAACGTGATGGACTACGACGACCTGCTGCTGAACTGGAAACGCCTGCTGCTCGAAAAGCCCGACATCGCGAACGTCTACGCCGAGCAGTTCCAGCACATCTTAGTCGATGAGTATCAGGACACGAACAAGCTGCAGGCGGAGATAATCGACCTGTTAGCGGGCAAACACAAGAACGTGATGGTGGTCGGCGATGATGCCCAATCGATCTTCGCGTGGCGCGGGGCCGAGTTCACGAACATCTACGAATTCCCCAAACGATACCCGGATGCGCAGGTTTTCAAGTTGGAGACCAACTATCGTTCAACGCCGGAGATCCTGGGCCTCGCCAACGTTTCGATCGCGAACAACAAGAGGCAGTTCCCGAAGATGCTAACCGCGGTGAAACGCTCACGCGATTTCAAACCCGCTCTCGTTCCCTGCTCCGATGTCGAGCAGCAATCCGCATTCATCGCATCGCGAATACTGGAACTCCGCGATGATGGCACATCGCTCGAAGACATCGGGGTGATCTACCGCTCTCATTATCATTCGGTAGAGCTGCAGCTTGAGCTTTCGCGCCGCAACATACCGTACCGGGTGCAGTCGGGCGTCCGCTTCTTCGAGCAGGCGCACATCAAAGACGTCGTCTCCTACCTTCGCGTCATCGTTAACCCCCGCGATGAACTCGCATGGAAACGCATCCTCAAGATGATCCCCGGGATCGGCACCGCTACCGCGAATCGCATATTCGAACAGATCCGAACGATATCAGAACCGCCGGCGACAACGGGCGGATCGCCGCAGGCGGACGCCGGGGCATCGACAAGCCTGATCTCACCCACGGCGCTATTTAAGCCGATCACCGACAACACAGCGCGTCTTCGCTCAAGCGCACCGTTTCGCGATTTCCTTATACTCCTCGAACTCCTCTCCGCCCAGGAGAATCGCGATAACCCGTCGAAGCAGATCTCACTCATTCTCGAGCACGGATACGAGAGTTATTTGCAGGAGAACTACGAGAACGCTGAGACGCGCGCCGAGGATATTCGCGGCCTCTCGATGTACGCCCAGCGATACGATTCGACCGAAACGTTTCTCTCCGAACTCGCCTTGCTCTCGACCGAAC
>JAEZJR010000167.1 GCA_023415725.1 Acidobacteriota bacterium | reverse complement strand
CACCCCCCGCCGGGCCTAACACGCGCCGATATCACGGCGTTCTGACCGCCGCTACCGAACCGCCGCTCGGGCGGATCACGATGGTGTCGAAGGTAGAGGAAACGATCTTTGTCGGGGCCGAGTCATTCGAGCTTTCGTCGAATCAGTATCCCGGCAACATCCATCCTCGCGGGTTCGAGTTTCTCACATCGTTCCGTCTCGACCCGTTCCCGGTCTGGACGTACTCGCTCCCAAGCGTCGAGATCGAGAAACGCCTCTTCATGCCGCACGGAACGAACGCGACGGTGATTCGCTACAAAGCCAGGTCGAAGACGCGGTTCAAACGGGCCGCCGCGACCATGACGCTCCGCCCGTTGATCTCGTTCGTCGATTACCACCACTTACGGCGGCAAACGGTAGATCTTAACGGCGAATTCACCGAGATCGCCGGTGTCATCGAGATGCATCCGGTCTCGGGGCTCCCGCCCGTTTGTTTCGCTCACAACGGCACTATAGTCGAAACGACCGGCCACTGGTACAACAATTTCGAATACGCCATCGAGCAGGAACGCGGGTTCGACTTCCGCGAAGACCTTTACCAACCGTTCGGAATCTCATTCGATCTGAAAGGCGAGGCGGCGATCATCATTTCAGCGGGCGGACCGCTGAACGCGGCCGACGCTGCCACGCTTGAGAAAGAAGAAATAAAACGACGCAAAGGGTTGATCAAAAAGGCTGGGGCCAAGACAGAGTTCGAAAAACAACTCGTTCTGGCCGCCGACCAGTTCATCGTGCGTCGCGGCGAGGGGCACACGATCATCGCCGGGTACCCGTGGTTTTCCGACTGGGGTCGCGACACGATGATCGCTCTGCCAGGCCTTACATTAGCAACCGGCCGTCCTGAGATCGCCCGGGGCATTATGCTTGAATTCGCCCGCAACGTCTCGCAAGGGATGCTCCCGAACCGCTTCCCCGACGCGAGCGGCGAGGCCGATTACAACACCGTCGACGCTACGCTGTGGTACTTCGAGGCGGTGCGGGCTTACGCCGAGCACACCGGCGATCTCGAATTCGTTCGCCAGGAACTCTACAAAGAACTCGCCGGAATCCTCATATGGCACCTCCGCGGCACCCGTTACAACATCCACGTCGATACCGACGGGCTGCTATACGCGGGTGAACCGGGCGTCCAGCTTACTTGGATGGATGCGAAGATCGGCGATCTCGTCATCACCCCTCGCACGGGCAAGCCGGTTGAGATCCAAGCCCTCTGGTATAACGCGTTGATGACGATGGCGGACCTCGCTGGGCGGTTCGGTGACGATGAGGACCGCCTGAAATACCTCTCGATGGCGGATCTGGCAAAACTGTCATTCAACGCGATCTTCTGGAACGAAGCCGAGCAGTGCCTGTACGACGTGGCCGAGAACGGCCACCGGGACGGTTCGGTGCGGCCGAATCAGATATTCGCGGCCTCGCTCCATCACTCGATGCTTGATGATGAACGCGCACGCAAGGTTGTCGATCGGGTGGAAAAGGACCTGCTCACGCCCGTCGGCCTGAGGTCTCTCTCCCCCGCGGATCCGAATTACGTTCCCGTGTATATAGGCTCACCATTCGATCGCGATTCCGCTTACCACCAGGGAACCGTGTGGGGATGGCTGATCGGCGGGTTCGTCGACGCATATCGGCGAGTGTATCCGGATCGCAAAGAACGAATCGCGGAGTTCCTCACCGGATTCGATTCGCACCTCCGCGAGTCGGGCGTCGGTCAGGTCTCCGAGATCTTCGACGCCGATCCGCCGCACACGCCTCGTGGCTGTTTCGCCCAAGCGTGGAGCGTCGCTGAAGTGCTGAGGGTGCTGCGCTAACGCTCCCGCGGTTCAATTATCGATCTTGGTCGGCATCGCCGGCTCCCTGTCCGACATCTGGTGAGCGGCAATGATCACAGGGCCCTGCGGAAGGCCCGCCGCCGACATGCACAGACCGACACTTTTGTTCGTGAGTGCCGGGCTCCCCTTGATCGTCAAAAATACCGATCCGACGGTCCACTGCACTTTCATGCAGGGGCTCGGCATCATGCTGGGGCCGAGCGGCATCATATTCGGGCAGCCGGCGATGAAATAATTATCGCCCATGCGCATGGGAGGATATCCGTTCACTTTGTACATCGTTCCACTGACCGGAATATGCTGGATTCGGCCGCCGTGCGGGCATAGCAAAGTGGAAGTTGAATTGAGAATGAAGGTCATTTCGGACTCCTTTACTTGGGGATCGGAAAGCGAGTGAATTATCTATCGCATCCGAATTTTCCGCAATAGTTTTCTACGAAAAGCCTTCTGTCGGGGTGTCAGAGGTGGGTCGAGAGTTGTGCGTCGGAGGAGTGAGATCGCGGGCCTCGTACACAGACCGCGAAAGAGCCTCCCCATCTTGCCGTAAACCCTTTATCTGGTTAACCTTGTATTCGTATGAAGCCCGCTCTCGTCTTCTCCCTTTTGATAATGGTCTACACCCTTCAGGCGTTCGCCCAAACCGCCGCGGAACTCTCCGAAATTTGGGACCGAGAACACGTCACCAACATTCTCCCATCGAACGCCCGGCACAAGGACGTGGTCAAATACCTGGACGATCTGAAGAAACTTGACGTCCGCGTGAACGAGGTCGGCCGCAGCGGGCAAAACCGTGAGATTTTCCAGATCGAATGGGGCAAGGGGCCGAAGCGTGTCTTTCTTTGGTCGCAGATGCATGGTGACGAGCCGACCGCCACCTCGGCGCTGATAGACATGTTCACCTATCTTCAGAAGAACGGAGACAAAAATTGGGTGAAGGCGATCGAGCAAAACCTCACGATCCGAGCGGTTCCGATGCTGAACCCGGACGGTGCCGAAGTCTACCAGCGGCGCAATTCGCAGGGGATCGACATCAACCGCGACGCCCGCGACCTCGTCACACCGGAGGCCCGGCTTCTGAAACAGCTTCGCGATTCATGGCAGCCGGAGATCGGTTTTAACCTCCACAATCAACAGGGGCTGACGACCGCCGGACGCACGAACAAGCAGGCCGCGATCTCGCTGCTCGTCGTTTTGGGTGATGAGGCGAAAACGATCACCCCCGGCCACGAGCGGAATCGGCGCCTGGTTGTGGCGATGAACCAGGCCCTTTCCAACTTCATTCCCGGCCACATCGGCCGGTACGGGGACGAATGGACACCCACCGCATTCGGCGACAATTTTTCCGCCTGGGGCACGCCCGTGATCCTTATCGAAACCGGAGCTCTTTACGGCAAGGACGAGATGTACCTCGTGAAGATGAACTTCATCGCGATCATGACCGCGATGAAGCTGCTCGCCGACGGCGGTTACGCTGCGTTCAACCCGAACGATTACGAACTGATCCCGAACAACACTTCGGGCCGAATAATGAGTTTCATTTTCCGCAACGCGACGATGATCGACCGTGCTAAGCCGGGAACCGCCGTCATCGGCGACATCGGCGCCAACCTCGAACGCCGCCGAGCCGAGCAACTTCAGCCCACCGTCATCCGCCAGATCGGCGATCTATCGTCGGTTTCGGGACTCGAGGAGTACGACGCGAGCGAGTTCAACGTCACCGGGCGTTTCCAGCCGCTCAAGACCGGTACGTTTGGCGAGCTTCTCTTCTATAAAAAGGACCGAGCGGTCAACTGGGCGAGCCCCGATATCGAAAAGGAATTCCCACCCGATGCCATTTTCTCTTTAGGCAAATGGGTCAAAGGGGAAGGCTTGCTGAAGCGTCGGAACTAGCGGGTTTCTTTCGTTTGATTCCGTGTTTTCCGCGTCTTTCGTGGTAATTGAATTTCTACTTTCCGGGGGCGGGCTTGTCGGCAGCTTCCGCGGTTTGAGTAACGTCGAAACTAGCTTAAATTAGTATTAGCGACAGCGGTTTCGTCTTCGATGCTCAACCTCCTCAAGATCAACAATATCGCCCTCATCGAGGCCCTCGAGATCGAGTTCGGTACCGGGCTTAACCTGCTTACCGGCGAGACCGGTTCGGGCAAATCGATAATCGTCGACAGTCTCGGGGCTCTCGCCGGCGAACGCGTGACCAGCGACCTGATAAAGGAGGGGGCCGACGCCGCGAAGATCGAGGGGCTATTCGTTCTCGAACGCTCGCCCGCCACGGTTGAGCTTCTGGACGAAGCCGGGATCGAGATCGACGACGTGGGCCCGATCGAGCTGATCGTCCGCCGCGAGATCTCGCTCACCGGGAGAAACCGCATCTTCGTCAACAACCAGCTCGTGACGGCGGCGTTCCTGCGCCGGCTGGGACCGGTCCTGGTAGACATCCACGGCCAGGGCGAGCAGACCTCGCTCTTCGACCCGGCGACCCATCTCGAACTGCTCGACGCATACGCCCGGAACGCTGCCCCGCGCGAAAGGGTCGCCGCCGCCTACACGGAATGGTCGCGGGCCATGCGTGAGTTGGTCGAACTGCAGGGGGGCGAATCGGAAAAGCTTCAGTTGCTCGATATTCTGAAATTCCAGGTCGATGAGATCCGCAAGGCGAACCTCAAACACGGCGAGGAATCGGAACTCGAGGAAGAGAAAGGCCGCCTTAATAATGTCGAAAAGCTCTCAAGCCTGAGCGGCGACGCGCTCAACCTGCTCTACGACGCGGACGAGGCGACCGTCACCACGCTAGAGAAGGCCGTACGGAAGATCGACGAACTCTCCGAGTACGATTCGCGGTTCGCCGAATATCAGGAAGGTCTGCAGGCCGCACAGGCGGTTTTGCAGGACCTCTCATTCGCCGTCCGAGATTTTGCTACGCATCTCGAGTTTTCGCCCGAGAGACTCGAAGAGATCGAAAGCCGCCTCGCCGAGATCACGCGGGTCGCCCGCAAATACGGTGGCACGGTCGACACGGCCCTCGAACACCTAAAGGATTCGGAAGCCCGCCTCGACGCGATCGAGAACGCTGAATTCCATCAGGAGGAGGCCCGCAAGCGCGTCGAGCAAGCGAGGGCGGTTTACGTTGCCGCGGCTACCGAACTCCACAAAGCTCGCACTAAGGCGGCTGCCAAATTCGCAAAAGAGGTTGAATTCGCCCTTGCCGCCGTGGCCCTCAACAAGGCCAGGTTCGAGGTCCGTGTCGATCGAGCGGATGGGGAAGATGCCGACCGCCGCTTTACGCCGAAAGGGTTCGACGCGGTCGAGTTCTACTTCTCCGCGAACGTTGGCGAATCCATCAAACCGCTGGCTCGCGTCGCCTCAGGCGGCGAAGCCTCGCGGCTGATGCTGATCCTGAAAACCACAGCGAAAGAAAAGGCGCAAGGAAAGGCCGTCGTGTTCGACGAGATCGACACCGGCATCGGCGGCCGTGTGGCGGAAGCGGTCGGGGGGAAATTGAAGACACTTTCCGCAACGCAGCAGGTCCTCTGTGTAACGCATCAGCCGCAGGTCGCATCGCAGGCCGACCGGCACTTCGTCGTCGAGAAATCCATGACGAAGAACCGCACAAGCATCGCCGTTCGCGAGCTCGCCGCGGCCGAACGGATCGAGGAGATCGCCCGCATGCTTGCCGGCGAACGCATCACCGACGCCGCTCGCGAAAACGCTCGCGAACTGATAGCCGCGGCGGGTTAGCGGCTAACGAAATTCGCACTCTGTTTTTAGTTTTTGGTATTTCGTTCTTTGTCCGACGGTTGAAGTAGCGATAACCTCAAAAAACCAAAGACAAACGACCAAAAACTCTGACTATGCCCTCAAAGGTCCTTGCCAAAGTCATTCGCGGCGATACGGTCGAATCGGTACATCGCGGGCACCTTATCGTGATGGACGGCGGCGGCGAGACCGTCCTCGCTCTCGGCGACCCGAACGCCGTAACCTTCTTCCGCTCCGCCTCGAAACCGTTCCAGGCTCTCCCGTGCATTACCAGCGGGGCGGCCGATGCCTTTCATTTTTCCGAAGAAGAGATCGCACTCGCATGCGCTTCGCATTCGGGCGAATCGCGCCACGTTCGAATCGCGCGGCTGATGCTAGAGCGCGTCGGCCTGACCGAGGCTCATCTACATTGCGGCGCTCATTTGCCTTTCTCCGAAAAAGAATCCGAACGGATGCTACGCGCCGGCGAGCACGCGACCGCGCTTCACAACAATTGCTCGGGCAAACACGCCGCAATGCTCGCACTCGCGAAGCACGTCGGCGCCGACGTCGGCAGTTACGAACTGCTCGAAAACCCAGTTCAGCAGACGATCCTCGACGTCGTCGCCCGATTCTGCGAGCTTCCGCCCGCCAACATAAAGATCGGAATTGACGGTTGCGTCGTCCCAAATTTCGCGATGCCGCTACGAAACATGGCCCGCGGCTTCATGAACCTTATGTGCCCCGAAGCATTTGACGAAACCGCCCGCACCGCCTGCGCCCGCATCGTTTCCGCGATGGTGAAGTTTCCTGAACTCATCGGCGGCACCGAACGCCTCGACACGATGCTCATGCAAGCCGCCCCGGGCCGCATCATCTCAAAGGTCGGAGCCGACGGCGTATGGCTCTGCGGCGTCCTCCCCGGCGAACAACACGCCAGCGGCCTCTCCATCGCCCTCAAAATAGAAGACGGCGACGACCGCCGAGCGCGTCCCGTGGTCGCGGTTGCTGTTCTGAGAGAACTTGGCATTCTCCCGTCCGACGCTCTTCTCGAACTTTCGCCGATGCGTCTGACGAATCGTCGCGGCGACGTGGTCGGGGCCGTCGAACCTTTTCTAAGTCTCAAGTCATCATAGACCTCGATGCGACGCCGTATATCCATCGGATCGAGATTTTTGTTTATCGTTTTGTTGACGACGACTCCTATTCTCGGCCAGGCAATTTCTCAGGTCTGCGAGGGAAAGAGAATTGCTTTCTACAATGAGGTTGCGTTGGACAGCGAAACCGGCGTGAAAAGGCTTTATGAAGCTAATAAAGTCGCCGAGAACGAGGGTTTCATCCCGAATGCCAGTCGAAGATCGATAGCCGAAATTCAGTCCGCGTACGAGAGGCGATACAAGATAATCGTCGTGCCTGTGCTTTCGGAAATCAGGAAAACGATTGCAAAGATCGCCAAAGCCAACGACATGCAGATCTTTGACGCCACACGCTTCGACCAAGCAGGAATGTTTCTTTACATCGACACAAAGCTGTTTATCGACGCGCAACTCATCCAGATCCTAAATTTACCTCCTGACCCGAATCCCCCTTCGCATCAGATCAAAATAAAGCCACTAAGACTCGCAGCTATAAATACAGACAAATTTTTCGATCCGAAAACCGGGATACGGGGATTCGAACTCGACGATATCGATCAGAAGAACGAATTATGTGGTAGAAGCAAAAAGTGCGTGGAGGTCGGTTCGTTCGCAGCCAAGTTCGCCGCCGCGACAGGTTTCGACGTGATCTTCGATTCGGCAAGGGATCTTCCGACGGAGCTTAGCAACCTCGTCTGTAGGGATGTCACCAGTGATTTTATAGATCGATACAACCAGTTCCTTGTGAAAGAACAAAAATGATCCTGCCGCGAAGGGGGAGCTGCCGGCGATTATTGAAAACTATGGGAATGATTCTCGGCCTGGCGGCGACCGACGACGATACGATCGCGAAGCTTCTCGCCGATCCTCCGCTGATCTGGAAGTTTCTCGCCCCCGACGACCCAGAGATCTACGCTGAGGCCAGGAAGGAGCAGAAGCGTGGCTGGTTTTTATCGAAGATATTCGGCAGAAAAGCGAACGATCCGCCGCTTGAAGTGCCTGACATTCCCCGCCCTGTCGAAGAGATCGACCTCGACAAATCCTGGCACGGCATCCATTATTTGTTGACGAAGACCGCGTGGAAAGGCGAACCGCCGCTGAACTTCCTTATCCTCGGCGGCGAAGAGGTCGGCGACATCGACGTCGGCTACGGTACCGCCCGGGCGTTCCGCTCCGATCAGGTTTGCAACATCCAAGCGGCACTCCAACCCATCAACATCGAAACGCTCCGTTCCCGTTTCGACCCCGACGACATGACGGAACTCGACATCTACCCTGAGATCTGGGACCGCGATCCCGCAGATGATGACGTGTTGGGTTACTGCGCCGAGAATTTCGATGATCTAAAGAACTTCATCTCCCGTACGGTCAACGCCGACCTCGGCATGGTCGTGAGCTTGTGCTAGGGTAACTTCGGACAATATTTCGTCAGCCGTTGATCATTGCCGTGTTAGTTCCCAACGGTAAACCGTAACGGACCCGTCCTCGCCGTTCACCGTGATGGTACCCTTAACCGACTTCTGCCCCGCGGGGATCGTGAACGAGAATGAGAAGCTTCCGCCGGCTGTGGGTGCGTCCTCATTGGTCACTTCGTTGGTGTTCGCGCGGTCGTGCTCGGCACACGGGGAGCGGTGGACGTATTTGTGAACGGTCGTGCCGTTTATCTCCGGCAGCGAGAAGGTGATCGTGCCGCCTGTCGGACCGGCCTCGACGAATACGCGTGTTTCTTTGTTGTAGGTCGCGGTCGTCGTACTTGTCCGCGTGATCTCTTTAGGGCCTTTGTAAGGGACAGCGTTCGGGCCGCAGTATCCCTCGTCTATCTTGTAGCGGTCGTACTCGTGATCCACTGCGACCTGCTGACCCGAAACGTTTGCGACGTATGCGTTCGTCGCGTCAACCGTGCGGTCGAGCCGCCCTGTCAACTGCAACTGCACGCTCGTCGTCGTCTCGAGGTGACCGCCGTTTTCCGCCAGGTTGGCGCCTGATCGCTTCTCCCGCTCCTCACGTTGCTTGCGTTCGGCGTTGATCGTGCCGGTCCACGCCCCTATAGCGGTCGGCTCTTCTTCCTCTTTCTTCAACTTAAACTCGACGTCACCCTTGCCGATCCCGCGTTTCGAGACCGACTCGACATGGAACGACCCGGCACCTTCGCCCGTCTGGGTGAAAGTGAACGTGGCTCCCGGCTTCGCGGCTTGCTGCTCCGGCGTTATCTCGCCTTCGTAGGCCTCACCGGTCATCTGGGCATTGATCTTGGTATTGTCCTGCAGGTGCACAGTCTCCGCTGAGATCCGCACTTCATCGCCCCGTTCGAGCTCGAGCTTGGGGACTTTGGCCGTCACCTCGACGCAGCCGTAGTTCCTCCAATGACGTTCGGCCGTCTTGTACATCTCATTCGCCGAATTCCAGATCGACGGCACCATCGGGCCGATCGCCTTGCCTACCAGTTCGGTGTCCGCATCGTTCATCGGTACTAGCTTCCGTGCGGTCGCGTCGCCCATCTTCGCCGGCGTGCGTTTGCCGCCGTATTTACCATCGCTGACCTCGATCGTGTTTCCGGGGATGTCGTAGTGCAGTCCGTAGCGGCCGTCCTTGATCTTGATCTCCTTGATCAGGCCTTCCTTCAGCGCAGCCTCATATCCCGAATTCGTCGTGTACGCATCGAGCTGAAGGTCGTAATGCATCATCTTGGCATCATCGTCCACGTGCCCGGTGAGCTTCGCCTGCAGGTCGAATTCGCTGGTCATCGTGAACGCGGGCCCGCCCTCGCTGTAGGTCGTTTTCGAGATCACCTTCGCCTTGCCCGTGCCCGCAGTCACGCCGTTAGCATCCGGGCACGCCGCGACCTCCGCCCCCCAGACGATCGAAAGCTCGCGTCGGAAACTCTTCCCGTCCGGCTTCGACACCGCCTCGATCACTTGCGTGTCCCTGATCTCCATACCGAACGTCTTGCCGCCCTTCGTGTATTTCGTTTCGGACTTCTGCGTGCGGGTGCCTTTCGCTTCCTTTGTTTCGAAGCTCTTCTTCTCAGTGCCTTCCGCCTTTATCTCCTTGTCCGTCTCGGTCATCTTGATCTCGGGCTTTTGGTCCTGAACGAAAGATGCGAAGCCGAACGCGAGACGACGCCAATCCGTCCGGGGCGTGGGTTCGAAGGTATGCGCCGACGCTCGCCTGCGGCCTCTCGGCGGTGCTGCCTTTTTGACCGGAGCGTTGACCACCGGGGTGGGCCCGGGTTTTGCTTTTCGGTCTTCGACCGCCTTTTCAAGGCTCTCTTCGGCCCGTTCGCCGCCGGTCGAGATCACCAAACCGACGAACGCCTCAGCGTCGCGCTGAAACTCCGCCGAAATGCTCTCCGCTTCCTCGCCGAACATCTTCTCCGGCAGGTGGAACCCGTCGCCCGATCGTAACAATTGCGAGTAGAGCGCATCCGGCGATCCGCCGTCCGGAGTTTCCGGAATTGTCGGAATGACAACTTGTGCCGCCGCGGGCAGCGACTGCAGAACGATCGAAACCAATAGGAAAAAACCGAGTAACGAATTTTTCTTTTGCATTGTGAGGATATGGGCCGAAGGTGGCCGTAAGTATCAACGCGTAACAGATTTACAATTCGGATCAATCAAAATAAAAAGCCCCCGCCTGTTAAAGCAGAGGCTTAATGAAACCATTAGTTTCTAACTACACCGCGCCTATTGCCTCGCCTCGGATCGCCCTCACCTCTTCGGTCCTGAACGCACGGTCGAGCCACATGTTTGAGAGCTTCTCCTGGATGCTGTTCGCACGCAGCCGGTCGTTGAGGTTCTTGAAATCGACGAAGTCGAGGTGCTGATCCTGGTTAAAGCACGAGAAGACGAAGAACTCCTCGCCGGTGTGCGGGTTAACGTGACGCTGCAGGCACTGTGCACACACCTCCTTCATCATGCACTGCATCGGCGAGTTGATCGAACCGATCGCGACGTGGTTCTGCTTTAGGTACGGCTTCAGCGATGTGTGCCTTGCCTCGCGGACACCGTTCATCATGCGGTCGCTGCCGATCGCGATGATGCGATCCACGTCCTTTAAGTCGACCGACTTCTCACCCAGACGTCCCTCCGCATAGGCGATCATCGCCTGCACGATGTTCCCGCGGAAATGTGCGTCCTGCGGCCGGTTCGGGACAATCTCAGCGCCCCAATCAGTCGCCCAGATCACCTGGTCGGTCGCGTTCTCGATTTCCTCGCGTTTGAAAAGGTCCTCGCCGTTTTTGTACCCGGCGAAGTAGATCACACGGTTGTTGTTGTCCCGCAAAGCCTTCGCGATGGAGAACAGCACGGCGTTGCCCAAACCGCCCCCCGCGAGCAATACAGTCTCGTTCTCAGGGATCTCCGTCGGCGTACCCGTCGGCCCCATCACGAGAACTTCCTCGCCTTCCTTAAGAAGGGAAACGAGCCGCGATGAAGTGCCCATCTCCAGCACGATCATCGAGAGCAGGCCCTTCTCCTCATCCACCCACGCACCGGTGAGGGCGAGGCCTTCCATCAGGAGCCGGGTGCCGTCCACGACCGGAGCGGTGGTCTCGAAATTCTGCAGCCGGTAGAACTGCCCCGGCTCGAACTTCCTCGCCTGCAGCGGGGCCTTAACCACCACGTCGACGATCGTTGGGGTAAGCCGCTCCACCTTCACCACGTAAGCACGAAGCTGTTCGTCGAGCGTTGCCTCCAGCCGGTCGAAGATCTCATCGCGCACTTCCTGCGGCAACGCCCCCTGTCGTGCGACCTCGTCTTCGAACAGCTCCACGACATGTTTGTATCCGTGCTTCGCCGATGCCATCGCCTTCACGACGTTCCCGGCGTACTGCGGGTGGTTGTCGCCGTAGTAGCTGATGAACTTACCGTCGTGCTCGTACGACGTGAAGAACCCTATCTCGCCCTTCGCCTCCGTCAGGTGGAACTTACCGTCGCCGTCCCTCTCAGCCTTGAACGGCTGGAAGAACTGCCTCCATTCGTCGAGTTTGAAGGTGCCGGGCTTCTCCTTCTCGTAGATCACGTTCGGCGAGGTTCCGGCCGCCACGCAGACCGTGCGGGCGGGGAATTCGTGGATCTCTCCCGTTTTTTCGAACTTGCCCGTTTCCGCGACGTAGTCCAGCCGCTCAAACTTGATCGCCTTCACGGCGTTGAATTCATCCGGCACCGCCTCCACCGGGTTCATGCACTCGATGAAATTGATGCCTTCCTCGAGTGCCTTCTGCACCTCCTCGTGGTTCAGGCGGTAAGCCGGGGAATCCTGCAGCCGTTTACGGTAAACCAGCGAAACGCCGCCCCACGACTGCACAAGCTTGATGAAATCCGGTTCTTCACCCGCATCCGCTGCGCGCTTGCGTTCACCGCGAACGGCGCGGCCGTGATCGAGGAACTCCCGGATCACCATCAGCTCCTCCGGGTCGAACTGCTTCATCACCTGCTCTTCGCCGAACTCCGCTACGACAGTCTCATACTTGTCGAGCATCTTCTCGACCTGGATCGGGTAGTACGCAAAGATCTCAGTCGCGGTGTCGATGCCTGTCAGCCCGCCGCCGATCACGACGGCTGGTAGACGTACCTGCAGGTTCGACATCGTGTCCTTCTTGAACGCTCCAGTGAGCTGCAGCGCCATCAGGAAGTCAGAAGCCTGCCGGATGCCGCGGATCAGGTTGTTCCGCATTGGCACGATGGTCGGGCGCCCCGCGCCGGTTGCGATCGCGATGTGGTCGAAGCCATAGCTCCATGCGTCCTCGATCGTGACCGTCCCGCCGAATCGCACCCCGCCGTATGCCCGGAACCGCTTTCTGCGCGAGAGCATCAACTGCATCATCGTCAGGAAGTTCTTGTCCCACCGCACCGTGATGCCGTATTCCGAAACGCCGCCGAAGCCCGATAGGATACGCTCATCAAGGCTTTCGGTGATCTCGGTGATGTCCTTGATCGGTTTCGGGCACGATTTGCCATGGTTGCCTGTCCATTCCCCGGGAAGCGGTTCGATCTTCAGCCCGTCCACCCCGATCACGCCGAAGCCTTCGTTCAGCAGGTAATGCGACAACGTATAACCCGCGGGGCCCATTCCAACGACGAGCACATTCTTGCCGTTATACGGTTCCGGATAAGGGCGTCGTGCATTGAGGGGGTTCCATCGTGAGAGCAGGTGGTAGATCTCGAAACCGTAGGGAAGAGCCAAAACGTCCGTCAAGGTGTGCGTCTCGGCGAGCGGGATGTTCACCGGGTCCTGCTTCTGGAAAATGCACCCCTTCATGCAGTCGTTGCAGATGCGGTGCCCGGTACCCGCGCACATCGGATTGTCGATAACGACCAGAGCGAGCGAACCGATCGAATCGCCCTGCCGCTTCAGTAAGTGCATCTCCGAGATCTTCTCGTCGAGCGGGCACCCGGCCGCTTTGATCCCGAGCGGGTTGCGCTTGATCGAGCCGTCCTTCTCGTGCATTCCTGTCGAACACGAATCTTTATCACGCTCGTGGCAGATCATGCAGTAATCCACCTCATAAAGCGCCTCGCGCATCGTGCCGCGGTCGTCCGTCAGCTTAAAGCCGACGCGCCGGCGCATCTCATGCTCGGGACCACGCATTATGTTGTGCAGCTTCGGCTCCGGATGGATCAGGTGCACGAGGTTCTGGTAGTCCAGCGCATGCGGCACCTTGAACGACGCCCATTTGCGGTCCTTCTTGTGAAAATGCAGGGCGGACCATTTCTCTACTATCGCGAGGGCTGCCCTGATCTGCAGCAGGTCGCCCGCATCCGGCAGTTCCAGCACCGCCTCGCTGAAGAGCTTCCCGAACGGCCGGTCCTTCAGTGCGTCGAAAGCCGCTTTGACGCTTTCAACAGCTGCACGCACCTCTGCGGGAGCATCGCCCTCGGGCTTCGCGAGGAATTCCTCAGCGGTGGTGAGCTGCGTCGTCATCCATGCGACCGCCAATTCCTCGTCGTACCGCAGCGAATTGTCGAAACCTTTGTTGCGAAGCTCGCGGACCGCCTCGTCCAGCTCGAACTGGTTCACGTTCGCCAGCTCTTCGATCGACTTATACTTCTTTATCGCTCGCCGCTGAACGAAGAACTTGTATTTCCAGATCGGGTTCTGCTCGATGATCGTCCTGCCGAGTTCATCGCGTTCTTTTTCGATCCTGAACAGCCGCGCGACGAAATCGGAAAGGAACGGAGCCGAGTCGGTCAGGATCTTCGATTCGACGCGTTTCTCGTAGCCTTCCCCTCGGGCATTGATATACTTCTTTAACGCGTCGCCGAGAACGGGCTCCCGTTCGTCCAATTCGGCGTAAAACTTCTCAGCCAGGGCCTTCAGTTTCACCGCATCGTAAAGATCGGAGTATCTGTAGCCGCTTATACCGAGTTCGAGGTCGAAATCATTCAACATATGATGCTGTGGAAGACTGCCTTTTATAGGCGTATAGAACCGATAATTAACCCATGGAGCAAACTTAAATTTTAACACCCGCCCCGCCGCTCCAACAAAACACGCTGCGGGACCGGATTTTCGCCCCAAACCGCAACCTTATTAGATGCAGCCGTTTAGCGGAAAATCCGTGTAATTTTAGGCGGGATATGGTATAAACCAAGTTCAAGCTCGATTTTAGGAAAGTGCGTTGGATCCCACTCGCACCCTGGCATTACTGGCAGTATGGAACAAGATCAGCGGCTGACCCCGCTACCAAAAGCGGCGGAGATCAGAGCGGCAAGCACGGGCGCCTATCCGTCCGCGTACCCGGCATTTTACGATGACGAATTGGTCGAGGGGAAGGTCTCGATCAAGCAGTACATCAATGTGGTTTACAAGCGGCTCCCGCTGATCCTCGCCCTCGCGATCGTCGTGACCGCAGCGACCGCCTTCTACATGTATCAGCAGCCGTCGCAATATTCCGCGACGACGCAGATGATAATCGAACCGCGCCGGCCGAAGATGACGTCGAAGGATTCGATCAACATCAATTTCGGCCAGGACGCCAATTACTACCAGACGCAGCTTCGGTTACTTCAGGGCCCCGAGCTGATGCGCGAGGTGGTGATACGCACCGGTCTCTACCGCGAACCGAACCTCTTCGAACAGGAGAGTAAAGGGATGCTCACGGTGCTCCAGTCGCTCTTCTCCAGCGGGAAATCCGACGCCGGTGGTGACGCCCTGCCGATCATCACTGACGTCGACTCGGCTGAGGGTAAATCGCCGGTCGCACTTTCTCCGGAGGAGGAGAAACGCGTCAACGAGTACACGGCCAAGCTGGCGACTGGGCTCTCTGTAAACCAGATCGAGAGGACGAACCTCGTTACTGTTGCAGTCACCAGCACTAACCCGCAGGTCGCGGCGAAGGCCTCGACGCAGCTCGCAAAGATATTTAAGGCGAAGGACGCCGAGCGCGAGACCGCCGGAGCTCGTAAGGCTTACGAGGATCTCTCCAACTCGATCGAGGAACTCCGCGGACAGATCGCTGCACAGGAGAACGAACTCCTCGGCGAACTCCGGAGCAACGAACTACCTCTCCAGGAAAGGGGCCAGGACCTCGCCGCCAGCCGTCTGACTTCGCTCAGCGAAACATGGCTGAAATCGATGGAGTCGCGTCGCCAACTCGAAGGCCAGTACAATGCGGCTGCTGCGGCGAGTGCTCGTGGTGAAGGTGCGAGTATACCGCAGCTTACGGATAGCAAGATCTATCAGGACGCCGTCCGCCTCAGTACCGAGCGGAAGGCGAAGCTGCAGGACGACATCCGCGGCATCGAAAAACAGATACAGACCGCAGAAACGGAAAAGTCGGAACTGCTCGTACGCTACACCGAGGAATTCGACGCGGTGAAGAAGATCAACGAGCGGATCGCCTCCCTCCAGGCCGCGAGGCAGAAGATGGAGAAGGAGGTTTCCGAGATCATCGAGCGCGATAAAAAGGCGATCGACAAGGACGCCGTTAGCGGCGCACTCGTTTCGCTCCGCGCACAGCTCGAATCGAAGCGCCGTGAGGAGGCACAGGCCCTCGCCGCCTATGAAAGGGAAGCCGCCGCCGCAAACATTCAGGGCCAGGCGCAGACGAAGCTGACCACCCTGAAACGCCAGATCGAAACGAACCGGAACCTCCTCGATACTTACATCCAGCGTCAAAAAGAGCAGGAACTTGCTATTGCCAATACCGAGCCGGACAACATCAAGATCCCGATGGAGGCGGCCGTTCCCGCGTCGCCCGTCGGTCCAAAGCGAACTCAGGCGATAATGATGTCCTTTATTGTTTCGCTGCTCGCCGGCATCGGCCTCGCGTTCCTTTTGGATTACCTCGACGATTCGGTGAAGAGCTCCGACGACATTAGCCGCCACCTCGGGCTCCCGACACTCGCTCTCATCCCGCATTACATCTCCAG
>JAEZJR010000165.1 GCA_023415725.1 Acidobacteriota bacterium | reverse complement strand
CCGGCCTTTTCTGTGTCTGAATTATTTGGTCGCCGCTTGTGGCGCGAGGCGGCGAATATTCTCGACGGAGGGAGGAAGAACACTCAACAGGGCGTCGAGGTCCTCCTTAGAATTGAACCTGCCGAAGCTGAACCGGATCGCACCGCGCGACAATTCGTCGTCACGGCCGAGTGCCCGGATCACGGGCGAAGGTTCGAGCGTTCCGGACGAACACGCGGAACCGGTCGAAACAGCAATGCCCTGCATGTCGAGGTTGATAAGTAAACCCTCCCCCTCGATCGAGCTAAATGATACATTCGCGATATTCGGAAGCCGGGCGCTGCGGTCGCCGTTGAATTGGATATCGGGTATCTGCTCTGCGATGGCATTCTCCAATTCGTCGCGAAGGGTACGTATTCTCGCCGTATCTTCTTCCATTTCTTCTGCAGCGATCTCGCAGGCCGTGCCGAATGCCACGACATTAGGCACCGGTTCCGTTCCTCCGCGAAGATCGCGTTCCTGGTGTCCCCCGATATTCTGTGGCTGCAGGCGAACCCCGCGCCGTACGTACAAAGCACCGATGCCTTTCGGTGCGTATAGCTTGTGGGCCGACATTGAAAGAAGGTCGCAACCGATCTCCTCAACATTGATCGGTACTCTTCCGGCCGCCTGCACCGCGTCAGTGTGAAACCAGATCTTTCTACCTTCCGCCCTCATCGACCGGACCAGTCGACCGATCTCTTCGACCGGCTGCAGGGTGCCGATCTCATTGTTGGCAGTCATCACCGTGATGAGTACGGTATTTTCCTGCAACCCGGCCTCCAGGTCCTTAGTGCGAACGATTCCATTCTCGTAAACCGGCAGGTACGTAACTTCAACGCCCCGCTTCTCTAGGGCTTCGCACACGTTTTTCACCGCGGAATGCTCGATCGCGGAGGTGATTATATGGGGAGGTTTTCCTGAAAGGGCTTTTTGAACTACCGAACTCTCTAACAATCCGCGAATGGCCAAATTGTTTGATTCGGTCCCACCTGAAGTGAATACGATCTCATTGGGCCGAGCGCCTATCAATGCGGCTACTTGATGCCTGGCTTTATCGACTGCCGCTTTTGCCTCCTGTCCGAAATAGTGAATGCTCGAAGCGTTGCCAAATTTTCCCGTCAGATATGGCATCATCGCCTCCACGACTCGAGGATCGGGTGGCGTTGTTGCGCTGTTGTCAAGGTACACTCTCCGAAACATATTTGAATTCTACTCCACTCAAAAAAGAAAAGGACAGGAAGCACGCTTCCTGTCCTGGTGCTATCCATTTTATAGGATCTATTTGCCTAGACGGTACGAAGTGAACTGCGCATCCATCCTAGCATCCTGTCCGGAGGTAAACGTGTTCATGCACGAATCGTCGGAATAATCCATGAAATTGTAGATCGGATCTAGTCCCGGATATTTTTTGCCCGAGCAACTGTCCCGATTGGCCGGGCATCCGTAGGCGGGTGAACGTTCCGCCGGGGTGTCCGAAACGGAATCGCCGGTATTTGAGCAGCCACCTTGAAACGTGTGATACAGCCCCATCCAATGGCCAACTTCGTGAGTCGCGGTGTCGCCCAGGTTATACGGGGCGGCACTTCCACCTGGCAACGAGGAGTAAAGAACGACTACTCCGTCAGCCTTCGGGCTACTGTTGTAGCTAGACGGGAATGTTGCGTAGCCGAGAATGCCGCTGCTCGGATTGCAGGAGTAAATGTTCAGATCGTCCGCGCTGCCCTGGCGCAGGGCATTCTTCATCTGGGCGGCTGTTGAGGAATTGTAGCAGCCGTTGAACCAAGTTGAGTTTGTGGTTCTGGTTGTGGCCACCAAATTGAACGACCAACCCCATTTGCCGTACGCATTGTTCAGGACTGTTATCTGATTGTTGATCATCGTGCTGGTCACGTCGCCGTTGCTTGTGCCAGTTCCCTTATTTACGACGTGGAAGTAAACGTTGATCGTACCCCCCGTCGCTTCTGCGGCTATAGCACCAAGCGCCGACTTGCGGAATGAGAAGTCGGCTTCCATCGCCTTCTTTTCCTCGGCGGTTGGATTCATCGGGCAGAAACGGCGGAATTTTTGGTTTCCGCCCCCGTTTCCCATAACCCCTGCGGTCGCGTTTAGGGTTAAGCAGAATGCCACTAGCACCATGCCCATAAAGTTCAGGGATCTATGTTTCACTTTTTGTCCTCCAGAGTGTTTCTACAAAAATAGAGAGCGGAGTTGTTTATCAATTAAATTAACTGAACTAATGGGAACAAACGCGTCAGGAATGATATTCGAAAACCGCAGGAAAAACAATATACAAAAAGATTACAAAATCACCGAAACTATCCAACCATCCATTCGTTTCCCAATCACGTCAAAATGGGGTAGATTTGAAAATGCGGAAGTGTGCTGACGCGGCCGCTCAAAGGCAGGTAAATAATGGACTTTTTGGATTTTACTACCAAGGAAATATTCAAGCGCTACGCGAGCATCGTTGTCGGCCGGCCGATATCACCGGTATTCCTCAACATCCTCGTAACCAGCGTCTGCGACATGCGCTGCACGCACTGCTTCTTCACGGAGGAGTTGGACGACCGGCCGCGTAAGAAGCTGCAGATGAAAACCGACGAGATCGCACGTATTTCGGAAACGCTCGGCGGAAATCTCGGAGTACTTGTGCTGGCTGGCGGCGAACCGTTCACGCGAAAGGACCTCCCGGAAATAGTGAAGTCGTTCTACGAGAACAACAAGCTGGATTCGGTTTACCTGATGTCCAACGGGCAGATCCACCAGCGCATTTTCCCGGATGTGACGCGAATCCTTGATGAGTGTCCGAACCTGAATGTCACGGTTGCGCTGGGCATCGACGGCATGAAGGAATCCCATGAGAAGATCCGCCGGAAAGAGGGCAGTTGGGATAAAGCGATTCACACCGCACGCACGCTGCAGCAGATGAAGCGCGAGCAATATCCGCAGCTCGATATCCAGACGTGCACCTGTGTGATGCATTCCAATGAAGAGACGATCTTCGATTGGTATGATTTCCTGAAATACGACCTGAAGCCGGACAAAGTTAACATCAACTATATCCGTCCGCCTTCCGCAGATCCGATGGAGCTTGAGTTCGACCATAACCGATACTCTCAGCTCGCCAATATGATCCTCGAGGACACCAAGAATGCCGCCCTCAAGAACAACTACGGTGGTAAATCCGGTTTCTTCAAGGCCGCGGTCGACATCTACATGCACGATCTGATCGCGAAGACCAAAGAAGAGAACAAGGCCCAGCTCAAGTGCTACGCGGGCAGTGCCGGTGCCGTTATCTATGATAACGGGGTGCTCTCTTCTTGCGAGAACAAGCCGGACGTCCTTAACCTTCGCGACTACGACTGGAACTTTCAGGCTGCGTGGAACACGGACGCGATGAATGCGCGGCGGAAAGAAGCGGGGGCGGGTTGCTATTGCACCCATGAGTCGAACTGCTACTACCCCTCGCTTCCGTTCAATGCCGGGCATCTCGTGAAGATCAAGAAGCTTGAAAGCCAGATGAAAAAGGCGGCCAAAGCCGGCGGTTTCGCCGCGGCAAAGGAAGTGGCGCTGAAGGCTTAATCGGCTTATAAATGAACAACCCTAACACGCCAAAGGTTCTGATCATCTCGTCCGATACGGGAGGCGGCCACCGCTCCGCGGCGGCCGCTTTGGCGCATGGGCTGGAAAAATTCTGGCACGGTGAGTCGCTTGCCGTCCGCACCATCCGTGCGGTCGAGGATTCTCACCACGTTACTGAGAAACTCGTCGCAATTTACAATTGGCTGCTTCGCAACAAGCAGGGGTGGATGAAGTATCTTTACTGGGCGGTGAACAGGTTCCGCCCTGAAACCCGCGAGTTCTTTCACCGAAGATGCATCGGGTTCATTAAAGAATCGTTCGAGAAATGGTGCCCACATGTGGTCGTTAGCGTGCACCCGCTGACCCAGCACATTTTCGGACGTGTTTTACGGGAATTGGACCTTTTAGGGCAGATCCCGCTTGTCACGGTCGTTACCGATCCCTGTTACGGATTCTGGAAAGGATGGGCGTGCGATGACGTTTCGCTTTATCTAGTCGCGAACGAAGAAGCGAAACAGCAATTGATGGATTACGGAGTTTCCGAGACGAAGATCAAGATCTCCGGAATGCCCGTGCATCCGAAATTTCACGAGGTGGATGAAAAGGACGCCCAGCAGGCTAGGCTCGCGTTTGGCCTCGACCCGGACATATTTACTGTGTTCGTGAATGCCGGTTGGATCGGCGGCGGCAATATCCCAAGCATATTCAAGGAACTCGCGCGCGGCGAACTTGATGTCCAGGCGATTTTCCTGGCGGGGAAGAATGAGGAGTTAAGAAAGGAGGCCGAAGAGATCGCCAAAACTGCCAAGTTTCCGATCAAGGTCATCGGCTATTCCGACGAGATCGAGAAACTGATGCAGTCCGCCAATGTGATGATTTCTAAATTGGGTGGATTAACAACCTTCGAAGCGTTGGCGTGCCGTCTTCCGATCATCGCAGATACCACGACCCCTCCGATGCCTCAGGAAGCAGGGACGGTCAAACTCTTATCCCAGAAGGGGGCGGGCATCCTGCTCCGGAACCCCTCCGACATCATCCCGGTAGTTCGATCGCTGGTCACTGATGCCGACAGTTACCAAAAGATGAAGGCGGCGACCGCCGGTATGGCAATACCGAATTCCACCGAATCAATTGTAAGAGAGATCATTACACTGCTCCCGACTCAGGAGCAGGATGTACAACGCGCCGCTGCCTAGTCTTCGGCACCAGAATCCGCGATCGCCGGCTCATTACTGATCTTCATTCCTTCCGGCGAAATGTCAGCCATCCAATTTCCGTGTTCATCGAGGATCATTACCGCCTCCAGTTTGGTTTTGGTCGGCGCTTCGAGAAGCATTTTTAGCGAATCTGTCTTCTGTCCGTCGTTCATTTCACGCCATGCGCCTGTGGCGACGACGTAGAGGGTAGAACCTTGGCTGTGTGCACTGGACAAATTAGTGCCCCCGGGTAGTTTTGCGGGTTCGAATATCTCCACATCGCTTGCGGTCGGAGCGACGGCGTCGAGATTTCGGCCATTAAAGAACATCAAAGAGAAGAAGATCGCCACCGCTATCGTGGCGACTACGAGCCAGCCATTCGCTCCGGCCGAGCCAGTGTCGATGTATGAGAGGGAGTCACTCAATTCATTCTCGATCACCTTGTCCGGCGGATGGAATTGTTCGGGTAATCCAAGATTCTTACTGCTGAATCGCACGATGGATCGCTCCATGCGTAGGCGCGACTCAAGCAGCTTATTCGATATAAAAAGGACCCGGGGGTTCCCCAGATGATCGACTTGGTTTATGGCGTTTTCGAGCGAGTCTCCCAGGTATTCAGCCTGATCGAGCAGTTCGTACACTTCTTTGCGCACTTCTCGCGAAAGCTCCTGCTTTCGGTTCAGTTCGTTCGAACGAAGCGACTCAAGGGAAAGTATTACTCTCAGGACATCGCGGCTCACCGTGTCAGGCCTACCGTCTTCGAAGAACAGGAAGTCGTTGAAGTCGATCGCCTTGAACTCATCTATCTCGTCTAACCCTTTGCGGATCTTGACGACATCTGGATTCTGATGATCGAGGAGTTGCAGTATGCCAAGGAACTCGGGACGTCGTGTCGAGAGGAATTGATCAGACGGGCTTGCGATCTCTCCAGCTTTATTTTCGTCATCCCGGCTGTTCGTCTCAGCGGCCAGTTCCAGCATTGACTTAAGGACAAAAAGATCTTCAGATTCCGATTCGGCCGAAATGAGAGGGCTCTGCTTATCGATCTCTCTTAGCACCTCGGAGATATAGTTACCGGCATTGGGGGAAGTATCTTGAAGCGCTCCGGCAAAGTCGAACTCGGAACCTAATCTTTCTCCCAGATTTTCCGCCGCCTTCGCCATCAGTACGTTCAGGCGGTTCCCGAGTGCGATGTTGCATTCGATCGCAGCCGCCACGACGTGGGGCTGAAAGAAGCGTTCTCCCAATTCAGATTTGAATTCCCGCACGCGGTCGAACAATTTTGAATCGGTTAGATTTGCGAACTCGTCGATCGAAAAGCATTCCTCGACGTATCGATCGAAAACTTGCACATCCCTCGGCGAGCCATGGTTTTCCACCGGCATCCGGTCCCAATTTGCGTAGTGGGCCGCAATACGTGCCGAGAGGGTGTCCCGGTCCGCGACCAGGCATCGCCGAAGTTCTCCCACCTGAGAAGAAAACGCCCGCGTTATCGCCAGATCGAACTTGCTCATCGCCTGACGGGAATAGCCCATGCCTCGATAGAAGCGGGCAAGCGCAATGAAAACCTCGTTGTCCAGCGGAGTTTTCAGCGCATCGCAGTAACGCCGAATATGATATGCCTCGATCTTCGAGTCCCGTTCGGCCAAGTGCTCCTGCCATTGGACCAACTCATGCGCCACCTGAAACTCGATGCGTTTTTGCCGTTCGGCTTCTCCACCGGATAAGGAACGTAGTTCCTGGAGCCCTGTCTTTACCGTATCTATAGCAAAGGCCACCGGTGAGGACTTCAGTAGAGTGAGCTCCAATTGTGTTAGGAATTCCTCCACGATTCGCAGGTGGAGAGCGTGCTTCGCGATGTGGGCGTACCTGTCGGCTAACTTAGCGACGAGTGTCACGTTTGCGTTATTTCCGTTTTCGTTGTGCATGTGGGTGGAGGTAAGGCACTGCCTTATCGGAGTATGGTTTCGATCACTCCGTCGTCCGACATTTGGTAATGCGAGGACAGACGTCCGCTCCTGAGGCGATAGGCATGAATTGTATATCCCGTCCCAAGACTCCTGTCCGTAGGAACAGGGAACATCAGGTAAGTGAATTCCCCGCGCCTCAACGTAGTGTTGACGGCCCGGCCGAGAGTGCCATTGGCAAAGTTGTTGAGCTCCGCGAGACGCCCATACCGCCCCCTGGTAACACGGAACATCGCCTGGTTGGTGTGCACTGTGCGCAGATGCGCAACGGTCGCAGCCGATTCGGCGGCATCTCGCGAACTCGAAAGCGATGGTACAGCGATAGCGGCAAGCATCCCGATGATCACCACGACTAGGAGCAATTCGACCAAAGTGAATCCGTTATTTTTCTTAACCTGCATATTCGACGGGCGGGAGAATCTCGTCTGGCAGAGACCACAGTCACAATCAAGCGCCAAATTTTGTCATGTGACGAATGACGAAATTGAGCACTTCGACTACAGGAGATCCGATGCGAAACGCATAATTACTGCATTTACCAGCCGTTAAAGAACCTGGATGTTGGGCCGGCATTGATGCGGAGGTGCAATATACGTGCCACCGGGACGATCCATTGCTTCGACCGAACTTGTCACATCGCTTTCATTTCATTAACCTTTCTATTTGACCAATTTAACGATATTCCACTTGGAGATACAGGTTTGAGTCTATTACTCGAGGGTAAGCGAGCGTTCATTTCGGGCGGGACGCGCGGCATTGGTGCGGCAATTTGCGAGGTTTTCGCCCGTGAAGGGGCCGACATAGCGTTCAATTATCACACGAGCGACGATCTCGCCGCTCAAGTTAAAGCCAAAGTCGAAGCATACGGGCGTCAATGTCTCGCCTTCAAGGTTTCCGTTACGGATAGGCTTGGAATGAAGCGCGTCGCCCGGGAAATCCATGATGTTTGGGATGCAGTGAACATTCTGGTCAACAACGCTGCGGTGAACAAGGCCGACAATTTCGCGACCACAACTGACAAGTCGTGGGACTGGGTGGTTGACACTAATGTCAACAGTCTATTCGCAGTGACGAAGCCTTTCTATAAACAGATGATTCGACAGCGGAAGGGCACGATCCTGAACATTACAAGTATTGGGGCTATTAGGGCGCTTCCGACGGCGGTGCATTATGCAACGTCAAAAGCCGCGATGATCGGGTTCACTAAATGCCTTTCCCGCGAGGCTGCAAATTTCGGCATCACTGTAAATGCGATCGCGGCGGGCATTTTCGATACGGACCTGGGCAACACGCTGCCAGCCCACCTGCTTGAGGCCCATGAGAATTGGGTATCGTTGCGTCGGCTGGGTCAACCTCAGGAACTCGCCGAATTTGCGGCGTTCATCGTGAGCGATAGGAATTCCTATATGAATGGTGAGGTCATGACGGTGGACGGAGGAACGATCACATAATAAGAAAAAGGCCGCGGAAACCGCGGCCTTTTCAATTTTCTCCTGACTAACCTATTTTTCGAGCCTGTCTTTGGCCCTTTGAATGAACACCTTGATCATCTCCGTGACCTTCTTGGTCATCTCGTTACTGATCAGGCCCTCGCCCGCCAGTCCGGCAAGCATGTGAAGCTCCCGTGCCGATCTCCGCCTCAACTCAACCATCTGAGTGAAATGCACCATGGTTTGGTTCTTGGCCTTTTCGAAGAAATCGGCTGAAAACCGAAGGAAGTTCTGAGTTTCGCGCTGGACAGGGAACCATTCGACCCTTTCCTCTGAGCTCTCAGCGAGTTCAACCGCAAACTTCTGCATCATGGTCCCGACCAACGGGATATCAGCCTCGATCTTCCAGTGAGCGACGCCTTTCGCATCCGTATGGATCGCGGCGATTCCCGGCATCAGGTCGACAAAATTTCTCAGATCCGAGAAGAATTCCCGCACTTGATCCGCGCTCGAATGCACTACGATATCGTCGCTGTATCCCGCCTTCACTGTGAACATACTTCCTAAGTTTAATGGCCTCCCGGAAAATTCTCGTTTTCTAGAATACACCACCGAAAGCGACCGCATTAAAAAATTGTCGCGTCGTTGATCGGGTCATTCCGCGGTAAAAAGGATCCTCAGCAAAGAGAACAACATGTCCGCGGCCGACGGCCTCGTCGATAATGTACGAAGTCCCTCTGAGAAGTCGCTCCGTGTTTCCTTCCCAGACGAATCCTGAGACGGTCAAACTGCGATTTGGGTTCGCATCAAAAACGAGTGCATTGCTTCCTTCCTTCGAATATCGGAAAAAGTAGCCGGTTTGCAGCAACACCGGGATCTCATTTTGGTTTACGCCATAGTTGATATAGGACGTCCTATCCACCGTCGCCCGGAACATAGCTCCGGCTAGGGCCTCGGGTACCTTATTCGCGTCAGCCGACGGTGACGTGATCGGCGGTAGTTCCTGTCCGACCTCAGGCATTTGATCGTTAGGAGTCGGAGCGGGACTTGCGAGGGGCGTAGGGGATGGAGAAGGCTTTTCCTCCGGCACCTTGCCCTTCTGCTCGTCTTCGTCGCTGCCGACCATCTTCGAACTCGACAGGCCTACATCCTTCAGCGTCGCAAAAACGGCCGATCCGCTCAGCGTCACGATGGTCCCGCCTTGTTGGGCGAATTGCTTTAACGCCGCTACGCCTCCAGTACCGAAGGAATTCATTAATGCGCCGGGCGACCCGCTGGGGATGATCAGCACGTTGTAATCTCTTAACGCTCCGCCCCTAATGTTCCCAATGGTCATCGGAGTGAATTTGATCCCGTACTTATCGAAAGTCCACCAAATGGCCCCGTACGATTCCTGGGTGATGCCGTCATCCGCGGCGATCGCGATCTTTGGGTTTCGCATAGCGATTACGCTTTCACCACCGACACTAGTGTCGCCTTCTTCAGAGTAACCAGAGTTGACTGCGATCACGTTAACACCGAGATCCCGAGCGTACTGTGCTATTGCGTCGTGGATCGAATCGGGATTGCGGGAGATACGAACAACAAAGGTCCCGGGCCGCCAGTTCCGACCCCCCGCGTTAAGTTGACGCGTGGCAACGTTCACTTTGTATCCGTTCTGAAGCAGCCGCATCACGAGGGCACCCGTGGTGTCGGTTTCGTATGGGATGATGTACGAGATCGCCGCCCTGCCGGATACCCCGCCGCGCCGGGCATTATCGAGGTATGTCTGATCGACCGCGACAGCCTGAAGGTTCGAATTCTCCTCGGTCCAATGCGCGTTCACACCCCACCCTAGCGGCATCGACCATGCCGTCACGTCGTAAAAACCGTACTGCTCCTTCGGCTGCCCAGGCCCTCGCATCTGATTACGGTGGAAGCGTGCCATATTGTCCTCCACGAACGCCTTGTCCTGCGGCGTATCCGGCTCGAGGATGGATTTGATAAGCAGCCGCTGCGGCTGGTCGAGGTCGATCACGTAGGTGCCGGCAGGGAAGCTGCGAGTAGCCGCCTTCGCATCCTTCTCCATATAGGTGTGAGCAGTACTTGATGTGAACGGAGCTGTCGTCGCTTTGACCTCGATATTTGACAGTCGCAATACCTCCACCAGGTCCGCCGCTTTCACACGGTCGCTCGTCGGGTCGAGGACGATACGCTTCATCTTCGCGCGAGCATGTTCGGCCATTCCGCGTGAGCGGAAATCGTAAAAATCCTTGATCCGTTCGGCCCTGTTTTTCGCCGTCGTTTCGAGTGTGGTCATCGACGCGACATAATGCTTCGCTATGGACGAGCGGAACGTCAGGATCGTACCGTCATCGCGCGTGTAGTTGAGACCTTTAGGTCCGCCGCCATCAGTCTCATAGGTCATTCCCGTGGCCCCATTAAGGCTCGGGTACATATCCCAGTAGCCCGGGTAGAAAGCGTCGAAGACATCACGTATGTAGTAATCCCATTTTCGCTGGTCGAAAGCTCCCGCATTCGCCCTTCCGTAGACGTCGAGCCATTTATTGTATTGGGGCTGCGGAAGGTTAGGGTTGATCGGCAAGGCTACGGGAGGGAAAAAGTATTGCTCCGGTTGACCGTGGTGATCGACGGCAACCTGCGCGTTCCACTCCATGTACGCCTTCTGCATGTTCCGTGATTCTTTTTGCGTAAACGACAGCGTGTCGCGGTTCAAATTGAAGCGGTAATGGTTTACGCGCCCCCAAATCGACCATGGTTCGCGTTTCTCTATCGCGAAACGATCCGGCGATCCCGTGGCGACGGAGTTGTACCATGTGACGAACCGCTCGTGGCCATCCGGGTTTTCGCCGGTTACCACCAGCACCACCGTGTTCTTAAGGATATCGAGTGTCGCAGGGTCGTTCGAAGCGGCTAGCTGATAGACCACCTGCATCATCGCCTCGAACGATGCGGATTCATTGCCGTGGATGGTATAAGCCATCCATGCGATCGCGGGATTGTTCTGTGCGATCTGGGAAGCCTCCGCGGCGGTGGTCCGTCGGGGATCGGTAAGCCTGGCGTTCTGAGCTTTGATCTCGTCCAGCCTGGACATGTTTTCCGGCGACGATATCGCGACGAGGTGCATCATTCTGTGCTCGTTGGTCGTGCCGATGTCGAAGATCTTCACACGGTCAGGTGCGGCCTTCGCTATCTCCTCGATCACCTTCTCCATCTGGGCGTAGGTGGTGTGGTGCTCGCCCACGTCGAAGCGTAGGAACTGTTGCGGCCGTGGCACGTTTTCGCGATACGGGCCGCGATCGTAGAAATCGAATTTCGGTTCGGTTTGAGGGAACGCAGCGGCCGCGAAAATGCACAGCAGGGTCGCCAGAATGAGTGAATTCTTGATGTTCATTCGTCAGTTTCTAGGGTGAATGCCGGAGCCTTGAAATTACGCCCGTCAAGGTAAAGAAACTTCTTGGAATTTGTCGCCTGTCGGGTTAGTATCTTGATTCTAAACTCACAACCGCGATTCGCACAAAACCGCAATGGACCCCTCGCCCTCAATATCTCAGTGTCCTCGCTGCCATACGATGAAGGTGCGTCCGTGGATCGAACTCAACGAGGATCAACAATATTTGATCTCGTGTCTGCCTGATTTCGAGGATCTGTCTATGTCAGATATCCGTTCATCGCGGTTCTGCACCAATTGCTGGTACCGTCCCGTACCTGCCCGCGACGCTATAGCTTGAACCCGCGATTTACGCCCGCAACGGTTTCGGTGTATCATTCCGCCAACTTCCTTCGCATTCGCCTTGAGATAACCACATGGATTTCGTTTCGAATCTCGATCTCCTTATGCTCTTCGCCATCATCGGCGGGGCCGGCTTCGTGTTTCTGTTGATCTCGCTGGTTGTCGGCGACGTCTTCGAGATGGTCGGCGTTGACCTGGGCGGCGGGGTCGATTCCGGAATGGATTTCGGCCTGCTCGACAGTCGGGTGATCGCGGTCTTCATTACTGCGTTCGGCGGCTTTGGAGTCATAGGGACGCAGATGGGATTTGGCGCGGTCGGCAGCTCGATGATCGGATTGCTCGGCGGGGTCGTCTTCGCGGTTGTGGTGTCACTGTTCGGCCGATTTTTGGTGGCACAGCAGGCATCAAGCACAGTAACGGACAACGATCTGGTCGGCCGCACGGCACAGGTTACGGTGGCTATAAAGCCCGGCACGGTCGGGCAGATCACGGCAAAGATAGGTGACGAGCGCATCGAGCGGGTCGCAAGAGCGAAGGACGGTTCGGAAATAATGGTGGGCTCGATCGTGAAGGTCGAGTCGATCATCGGCGATTCCGTAATAGTGGTTCCGGAGGGTTCGTCGCCCTCCTTTCTTTCGGAGCGCGGCAGCTAAAGCCGCTGCGTCCGGTTCACCCACAAACAGGAGTACCCCATGCCTGAAGTATTAAATTTCACTAGCCTGTTGATCGTCGCGGCGATCCTCGTAATAGTTATCGGGTTGCTGATCGCTCTTATGCTGATCAGCCGCAATTACATCAAGGTCTCACCGAATCAGGCGGCTGTAATCTCTGGCCGCAAACGCAAACTCGCAGACGGCACGATCGCGGGCTACAGGCTTGTGCGTGGAGGTGCGACTCTGGTGTTTCCGTTCCTGGAAAAGGTTGAATACCTTGACCTGAACGTGATAACAGTGCCGCTTGCGACTTCGCGGGCATACACCGTGCAAGGTGTTCCTGTTTCGGTGAAGGCGGTCGCGAACGTGAAGATAAAGGGCGACGATTCAAGTCTTCGTTCGGCCGCGGAACGCTTTCTTGGGATGCCGCAGGAGCAATTTCACCGGCTTGTTTTCCAGACGTTAGAAGGGCACCTGCGGGCGATTCTGGGTACCTTGACCGTTGAGGAGATCAATAATGACCGGCAAAGCTTTGCGCAAAAACTGACCACGGAAGCGGCTGGGGACCTAGAAAAAATGGGTATCGGGCTCGATGCGCTGACGATCCAGGAGATCTCAGACGAGGAAGGGTACCTCGACGCCCTTGGTAAGCGCCGCACCGCCGAGGTGAAACGAGACGCCGAGATCGGACAGGCCGAGGCGAACCGGGATTCGAAGATCAAAGCCTCGTTGGCGTTGCAGGAAGGGGAAAAGGTAAGGCTCGAGACCGAGGCGCAGATAGCCCAGTCGCAGAGAGAAACCGAGATCCAAAAGGCTCAGGTTCAAGCAGAGATCGAGTCCGAACGGGCAAAGGCCAGCCAGGCCGGGCCGTTGGCGGAAGCCAAGGCACAGCAACAGGTTACGGCCGAAGAGGTCCGCGTCGAAAAGGTCCGCACGCAGGAGATGATCTCCGTGCAGGAGCAGGAAGTGCTCCGCAAGGAGAAGGAACTCGAGGCGACCGTGGTCAAACAGGCCGAGGCCGATCGCCGTGCCGCAGTCCTGCGGGCGCAAGGTATGCAGGAGGCCCAAATTCTCGAAGCGGAAGGCCGAAAACAAGCACTTATCGCCACCGCCGAAGCCGAGGCGCAAAAGCTGCAACGCGAAGGACAAGGACGTGCGACCGCGGTCGAGGCCGAAGGTAAGGCCGAAGCTGAAAGGATCCGCGCGGTCGGTCTCGCTGAGGCGGAAAAGCTTCAAGCGCAAGGTCTTGCACAAGCGAAGGCCATCGAAGCGCAGGGGCTTGCCGAGGCTACCGCGATCAAGGAGAAGGCCGCCGCTTGGCGAGAGTTCAACGATGCCGCAAGGCTGCAGACCATCCTCGAGAAGCTGCCGTCGATCATCGAATCCTCGGCCCCTGTTTTCCAGGCTGTCGCGGAACCCCTGGGCAAGATCGACAAGGTCGTTATGATCGACCAGACAGGTGGCAATGGAAACGGGCATTCCAGCGGTATTAACCGTTTCGCTCAAACAGGTCCGACGATGATCTTCAACCTTCTCCAGCAGCTGCAAGCGTTAGGTATAAGCTGGCCAGACATATTGGCCCAACTCGGCGTCGAATCGAATGGTAACGGCACCGACAAACCCGTCAAGACCGTCACACCGACCATAGACGAATCAGAAAAACCATAACGACCAAAGCCGTCTAGACATCTTGGCGGCTTTTTCCGTCGTGTCGGAAAAATGGTCAGCCGAAACTATCAATATGGTCAGCCAAAAAGGACGTTATCGGCTGACCATTTTTGAAATATTCTTGGCCCGCTTGGCCGTTCGGAAGTTAACGGGAAAGTGGGGGGAAATCGGCGTGGCGGACCTTAATTTCGTGTGCCGAGAATGTCGGGATGGATGGGATTTCAGAATTTGCCGACGTTGGCGGCTTCGATGATTTTGTAGGTCACGATGATTGTGACAGCCGGATCATGGCCGTTGACTGACCGGCGGCTATTTTCGAACTATGAAACTAACTATCAATTCGATGACGGTCTATGTGCCCGGCAAGGACTTTGAAGAAGCGAAGCGTTTTTATGCGGCGTTGGGGTTCGAGGTTGCCGAGGGGTGGAACGGGAATTATGACTGCAGCCTGGGTGCAGCGAGGTTTCGGCTTCAGAAGTATTACGTGGAGGATTGGGCGAACAATTTCATGATGCAGTTCTGGGTCGATGACGTCGACGAGTGGCACGAACACACGAAAAGGGTTATCGCCGAAGGAGGGTTTGACGCCCGCACAAAGGCCCCGGAGATGATCGGCGATACGAAGGTCTGCCACGTCACAGACCCATTCGGGGTGCTGTTGATCTTTCTAAAATAGACGGTCGGACCGTTAACCAAATCTTCATTCCAGAGAGTTAGTTTGCGAGGAGCCATTTTTCGGCGTCGCCGATGGTCGTGAAGACCTGCATCATGACGTCGCGATTGCGGGCGAGTTTTTTGCCGAGCTCGTTGATGTCGTCGTGATGGAATCGATCGACGAAAGCAATGTGCCGGCCGGGAAGCAGCTTGCCCAGGTGATCGGCCATCAGCAGCATGTCGCCGGGGCCCACGGCCCTTGCGAATGCCTTTTCGATCAGGATCTTGTCGCAGCCGGTCTCGAAGCAATGGCCCGCGATCTCGTTCCAGTAGGCGGCCGAGATCTGAGCGGTAAGCTGTTCGCCGCCGGCCACTGCATATAGGTAGCCGTCGCGCTGCTCGATCTTGAGTGTGTAGTCTTTCCCGTCCTGCATGTCAGATCCGTTTGGCAAATCTTATATTTAAATTCGACTGTTAGCAATGATTTTGTCCGCCTGATCAGTATCAAATCCGTACGATCAGCTGTTCTGATTGATTTCAAAGCAACCCCGGCAATCTTCGCAGGTTCCGTATTTACAGGCTTTGAGGGAGTGGCACGGGGGTTGCCAACAATTTTCACGTAAGGGCAATTATACGGAGGCTTTATGGCTAACAGACAGGCGATAAACGTCGGAGGGGAAGAGCATCTGGTTCGAGAGGACACCGCCAAGGCATGGAGGGGCGTCAATTGGGCCCTACTGAGTATCGGGGCATTCATACTGATACTGCTGCTTATGTTTCTTAGCGGGCTGTTCACGGCATCTTCGAATGGCGGAATGGACCGAACACCGGTGGAGTCACAGCGTGACGGTGCCGGCAGAGGGAACTGACGGTTAGAACAAGGGGGAAGAACAAGGGGGGAACTGGTCGACCTAGGCCTCGTGCACGAGGAAGACATTTTGGACGTCTGCTAATCGCAGGCGTCTTTTTTTCGTTTTTGTTAACCTGATAATGTGCTTGTACTTGGGATAGAAAGTTCCTGCGATGAGACTGCCGCTGCCGTTGTTCGCGACGGCCGGGAAATGCTCTCGTCGGTGATCTCTTCTCAGATCGAGAAGCACCGCCCCTTCGGCGGTGTCGTGCCTGAGCTCGCATCGCGCGAGCATCTTGAGAAGATCCACCCGGTGGTCGAAAAAGCGTTGGTGGACGCGGGTGTTTCGCTTGAGGAGATCGATGCAATTGCCGTGACGCAGGGACCGGGACTCGTCGGATCACTGTTGGTCGGGGTTTGCTATGCGAAGGCGCTCGCTTTCGGGCTTGGTGTGCCGATCGTTGGCGTCAACCACATCGAGGGTCACTTCTACTCCGTCGCGTTCGAAAATCCACCGATCGAATATCCGGCCCTGGCACTTATCGTTTCCGGCGGGCACACGAATCTATTCTTCGTACCGGAGGAAGGCGCGTATCGTGTCGTTTCGCGGACACGCGACGACGCCGCGGGTGAGGCGTTCGATAAGGTGGCGAAAATGCTCGGGCTCGGGTACCCGGGCGGTCCCATCATCGAAAGGATCGCACACGACGGCAACCCGAAGGCGGTACGGTTCACCAAGGCGAAGATTTCCGACGGGCGGCCGGACTTCAGCTTCAGCGGGTTGAAAACCGCGGTCTCGCGTTATATTCGCGAGAATGAGGTCGAACCTGCGGCGAACGGAGGCGAGATCGGACAGCCGATTGCTGACCTGGCGGCGAGCTTTCAGGCCTCGGTCATCGATTCGCTCGTCGGGACGCTGGAGAAACAGGCCCTTGAGTTGTCGCCGAGAACGCTCATCGTCGCCGGCGGTGTCGCATGCAATCTCGCGTTGCATGAAGCCGCCGAGACGGCCGCGGCGCGTCTCGGGATCCCGGTCTACTTTCCATCCAAACACCTATCTACCGATAACGCCGCGATGATCGCCGCGGCCGGTTACGCCAGGCTGCTGCGCGGCGAGACCTCAGGGCTCGACATGACCGCCGACGTGACACTCCGGCTGCAAAACCTGGGCGATCAGGACGCGGAACTTCGCAGGAAGAAGGTCAGGTACAAGCTCTAGCTAGTAGAAAGCGCGAACGGCGCGGGCGAGCGTAAGGACACTTACGGCTGCCGCGCCGTTGTTCTTTAGTTCTGCAGCACAATGGGATGCGGTCGAGCCGGTGGTGAAAACATCGTCCACCAGCAGTATGGACTTGCCTTGGATAAGAGCGGGGCGAGTGACCTTGAAGGCGTTCTTGACCGATTGCTCTCGAGCCTTGCTGTCCATAGCGACGCGGTGGATCGGGGTGTGTTTATGTCGGATGAGAGTCGACGTATCGGACTCGATACCGGAACGGTCCGACAGCAGGTTCCCGATCACCTCAGCCTGGTTAAATCCGCGTTCGATACGGCGTCTAGGTGAAAGCGGGACCGGGATGATCAGTTCGATAGTGCTGGTAGCAGAACGCTCGAATGCCTTAATTAACAGATCGCGAACGCGCTCGGGAAGATGGGGAGTTTTCTTTAGTTCAAGTACGGTAGCGGCGAGGGCGTGCTCATAGACACCGGCAGCGAGAGCACTGTCGTAATGATGGTCATTACACTGGCTGCAGAGTAGGTCCTGGGAAGCGCGGGTGGATGCGATGAGATCACCGCACTTACCGCAGAGCGGGTCGTCAGAGCTGAAAACGCGGGTCGCCGCCCAGCATGAGGCACAGGCGATGCCGTCCGAGCGATTTTCGACCGGACGGCTGCAAATATGACAATGTTGGGGAAAGGCGACGGAGAGAAGGGTATCAGTTATCGCCTTTAACATCGATCAGGAGGCCAATGCCAGACGCAAATTACTCCTCGTCTAGAAGACCCTGTTCCTGGAGTTCCTGGCAGTCCAGGCAGTAGCGAGCCCAAGGGATCGCCTGAAGACGCTTGGGGTTGATGGGTTTTTCGCAATTCTGGCAGTTGCCGTACTCGTCGTCCTCGATCCGGATGAGAGCCTGGTCGATCTCGGCGAGCTGGCGGCTCTCGTTTTCGGAGACCGCGAGCATCACGTTCTTGGAATAGTTGCGGACAGCAAGGTCGACCGGATCGGGCGTCTCTGAGTCATCGATGGAAAGATCATTGCCTTTGAGTTTCTCAATAAGCAGGGTCCGCTCATCGTTGAGCCGCTTTTTCAGGTCCTTAAGGTTCAATTTGCTCATTTCTGATAAGGAAAGCCGTTTATAATCGAGTAACCCCGGTACAA
>JAEZJR010000149.1 GCA_023415725.1 Acidobacteriota bacterium | reverse complement strand
CGGCGCCGCCATCCTCCGCGAAGCCCTCGCCTCCGGCAAGACCGTCATCGGCATCAGCTTCGGCAACCCGTACATCCTCTCGTCGTTCCCCGAGATGAAAACGTACCTCGTAGCCTACGGCGATATGCCCAGCCTCCAACGAGCTTCCGCCCGCGGCATACTCGGCCTCCAGCGGTTAACCGGAAAACTTCCGATATCACTGCCCGGCCTGCACCCACGTGGAACGGGATTGAGCCTTTCTGCCGCGAAACCCATAGCTCTTCCAAAGCCACCCTTCCCCTTGGCGGCCCATGCTGTCCGGGCGTTTGGCGACGTCGTTGTGGAGATCCAACTTGATTCGGCAGGTCTTGTCACATCGGTTAGGTCAGTTTCCGGCCATCCGCTTTTGCGAAATGGTTCGGAAACCGCGGCGAAGGGTTCTCGATTCGAAGCCCCGTCCGATGGCAAAGCCCAGAAACTTATTTTGATCTATAGGTACAAAGAAGCAGGGTCGATCGCGGAGACGTGCTGCGAGAGCTATCCGTATATCGTAACGGTAACGCTCGTTGCTGAGTCCGCCATAGTGAACACAGCCCTTCCATAAATATGAGTTCTCAAAGCTGGGAACTTGAAGGGTTCCTTGAAATCAAAAATAGCCGCCTTCATATCGACGGCGTCGACACAGTTGAACTCGCCCGCGAATACGGCACTCCGCTGTTCGTTTACAGCGAATCGCGCATCCGCCACAATATCGACCGAATCAAGAAGGCCGCTTCGGTCATCGAGCATCCGCTTAAGCTCTGTTACGCGGCGAAAGCGATGTCGACGATGGGAATTTTGCGCGCGGTTAAAGACGCCGGTTCCGACATCGAGGTCAATTCCGGCGGCGAATTGTGGAAGGCGTTGAAGGCGGGATTCACCGGCAGCCAGATCAATTTCAACGGCAACAGCAAAGAGGTTTGGGAGCTTGAGCTCGCGATCGACAACGAGATCTACGCCATCCAGGTCGATTCCCTTTACGAGCTTTCGCTCATCGAGGAGACGGCTAAAAGGGTTGGGAAACCAGCCAACGTCAGCCTCCGCCTCGTCCCCGAGATCAAGACCGGGACGCACAGCGGGCTGCAGACCGCGCTGCTCACTTCAAAGTTCGGCATGATGCCCGACGAGGCGTTCGACGCGTTCCGCAAATACAAGGATTCGCCGGACCTCAATCTCGCCGGCATCCACCTTCACATCGGCTCGCAGCTACCCGAATCCGCCGCATACGCCGACGCGTTCCGCATGCTCTTCGACAGCCTTATGCGTATTGAGGCCGAAGCCGGTATTCGCCTGAGCCACATCAATCTCGGCGGCGGATTCCCGGTCAATTACCTGAGAGGGGCATCGCAAACCGGAGAATTCCCCGCCGAGCAGCGCGAAATGTTCGCCGCCGATTTCGAACCCGCCGATGCCGTCGGCAACGCCTGGAACAAGGTCAAGGACTTCGCACGCGATTGCGGCGCCGAACACCTCCTCGACGGCCTCACGCTCCTCCTCGAACCCGGCCGCTCCATCATCGCCGACACAGCCGTCTGCCTGACCACCGTTAGAAATGCGAAGTCGAGGCCGGTGGCACAAACTGACCACCGACCACTGACCACCGACCACTGGCTTCTCACCGACGCCGGCTTCAACATCCTCCTGTCGATGGAGACCTACAAGTGGTACTACCACCTGATTTCCGCCGAGCGTGCAGGTGAACCGCACGACACGCCTTACAAACTCGCCGGCCCCCTCTGCGACGGCGGCGACGTCTACTTCGATCATGAAGGCGACGGACGCCTGCCCGAGCATCGCCTGCTCCCTTTTGACGTCAAACCCGGCGAGATCCTTGCCCTGCTCAACTGCGGGGCTTATTCCCTCGCCCAGGCCTCACAATACAACGGCCGCTTCCTCCCGCCGGTCGTACTGATCAAACCCGACGGCACGCCCGAACTCATCCGCCGCCGCGACACCTTCAAAGACCTCATCGGAAGCGATATTTAAATCAATAAACAGCTGTCAGCTGGTAGCTACCAGCTGACAGCTGTTGAGCATTTAGAGCTTGGCAAATTAACCCGCCTGGGCAACTAACTTTTTTAGATACCCCAGATCTTCCGGCCCGAGTTCCAGCTGCAGTTCTTCGGTTAGTTTATGAATGTCGGCGAGCGAGGTGGCCTTTATGCTTTCGTCACGGACCTCGAGGACCGTTTCGAAGGCATTGTGGATCGCCGTTGAAAGCCGTGCGTCGTCATCCAGTTTCGCGAATCGGCCGGCGAGTTCAATATACGCCGAGGCACGGGAAGCGAGCTGCGGGACGGTTTCTGTTAGATGCGACGCCTCATTGAGCAGCTCTAAAGCGGCTTCTTTCTGTTCGAGTTTCGCCTTCGCGTCGCTCATACCGATCAAGGCAAATGTGCGTTGGGCGTCTTCGGGGATGGCGTGAAGAGCCCGGCGGGCGAGTTCGTCCTTGCCCTCGGCAGTAAGGATCGTCGCGACCTGCGCGAGCGAGGTCATGTTCTCCGTTTCGTCCTCGATCGTCTCGGCCACCTCGATCGCCCGCTCGGCTTTGTCGATCAATGCGAATTGAGCCGCTATCGAACCGAAAAGCCTGAATCGGTCGCGGCTGTTTCGCGTCTCGTTGTCCCGCTGGGACCTCAGTATCGCGTACGCCTCCTCCAGCGATTCGAGAGCGTCTTCCTTCTGCCCCGCGTTCCAGAAATGCCTCGCGTGCCCGGTCAGGCACGTCGCTATCTGCGTTTTGTCCGCGACAAGATCAAGCGTCCGGTCGGCCAGCTCCTGGCTGCCCGCACGCAGGAAGCCCACAGAGATCGCCGCGAAGAACGAATCGCGATGAACGTTATCCAGCTCCTCAACGTAAGACTTCGCCTTGTCGAAAACGCCGATCGCTCGGCCGTTGTCCTTCGCGTCCGACAACAGCGTCCCTATCTCCACAAGCGACCGGATCCGTTCCTCCTCGTGCTCGATCTCGGCCGCATCTTCCGCCGCACGCTCGAGCAATTCCGCCACACCGTCGAACTTCTCCGCCGCGACCAATTCGTGAGCGACACCTGTATAAGCCGAAACCCGAGCGGCCGCGAATTCAATATCTTTGACTTCCGCGTTGAACCCCTCGACGTCCCCCTCCGAGTATTTCTTCACCGCGATCGCCGCGAGCACGTACTCGGGATGTGACATCTCTTCCGCAACCAATCGTGCGAGGTCGGTCTGCCCCTTCGCTGCCTTCAAAAGCCCGATCCTCTCGAACCCCTCAGCCTGCAGCCCCGGGTCCTCGATCGCCTCCACCAACTGCCTCGCATATTCGTCGTCATCGTCTTGAGCGCATTTCTCCGCCACGTGGATCAGCAGCCGGTCGCGCGTGAAAGGGTCATCGACCGTATTCGCCAGCTCCGCAGCAAGGTCGACATCACCATTCGCCAAATACCGCGGCACCACCGCCGACATAGCCTCCGCATGCCCGTCGGCGCTGTCGATCGCCTCCGCGATATACGCCGCACACGCCAGCACATCGCCCTCGGCCTCTTCACGTGAAATGAAATGCTCCGCCATAAAAAATATAGGTCCACAGATGAACACAGATGGACACAGATTTTCGATCTACGATCGACCTATCCGTGTTCATCTGTGGATGAATTCTTGGGTCTATTGCTAAACGAACACGCGTCGCAGCGTCTCAGGGAACCAGTCGTTCAGGTTCTTCGCGATCGCGTTCGCCCCGGCCGCGCGAAGCTGCGCTGCAGAAACGGTATTGGTAACCGCCAACACCGGCAGATCGGCCGCACGCCCCGCCATCACTCCCGGCGGCGAATCCTCGATCACGACGCAATCTTTATGGACCATCGGCAGATGACCCTGAGCGACACGCGCCAGATCAAGATCGCGAAATCCCTGACGATAGCACTGAGGATTGGGCTTGCACTCGGTCACATTTTCCGCGCTCACTACCATGGTGAAACAATCCGCGATCCCGATCGTCTCCAGCACAAAGTCGATCTCCTCACGCTTCGCCATGCTGACGATCCCCAGAGAAAGCTCGTTCGAACATTTCCGCACGAAGTTTTCTACGCCCTCGAAGACCGGCATCGCCTCCGACACGATGTTCTTCCAATGCGCCGTCTTCGCAGCGGTATGTTCGAGCACGCGGTCCATATCGGCCGGCTTCCCAGCTTCCTCGAGTATCGACGCGACGAACGTCTTGTCGTCCATCCCGAGACGCGAGTAATACATCTCGTCGGTCACGTCGATGCCATCCGGAGCGAAGATCTCCTTGTACGCCGCGTGCTGTATCGGCTCATCATTGATGATGACGCCGTTGAAGTCCATAAGTATCGCTTTTATCATTTCTCTCTATTAAGCGCCGGGCTCCAACCTTATTCAGGTTCTTTTGAAGATTTAGGAAAATCGGTGAACTCTTTCCAAATTTCCGTCAAGGATGGTGAGTGCCTTACCTCGTAGCCTCTAATCAATGATTTCGAGGGAAGGCAATTAGCGCCAGAATAACCGCACGGCTCATGATATTTGGATCCAAAAAGAACGAAATCGAACGACATCTTTCCGGTTGTCGAATTCACTATAAGAAATTCTTTATGTTTAACAGTCAGGAATCCGATTGCTGCTACCTCAAGGGCGTAGATACCCGGTGCGAGAATAAGTAGAAACTCGCCTTCCGCATTTGAATTTGCGGACGTCGCCCGTCCTTTTTGGTCAACGGCCTTTACCTCCCCGTTCACAACAACTGCGCCGTTCGGATCGAAGATTGATCCCGTCAGCCTTACCGTTTGACCGGACACGCATAATGAAGAAATACAGATCAAAAGGATTGAGACATAAGATTTCATATGTTTAATCTTGATCTACTAGTGCTTGAAGTCTAAACCGAACATATTCCCCGAATTCAAAATCCAGTTAGGGTCAAATGCTCGTTTTAGCTCGGTCATCTCGTTCAAATACCGCTCGCCCATCATCACGTAGAGGTATTTCGATTTGAGCTTCCCGATGCCGTGTTCGGCCGAGATCGTTCCGCCCAGCATTATCGCCTGTGCGACGAAGCGGCCATAAAGATGACGCGAACGCTCCGCCTCTTCTTCATTCTTCGGCAATAGATTCGCGTGCAGGTGGCAGTCGCCGATATGTCCGAATATCACGTACTCGATCCCGCTCGCGTCGAGCGTTTCTTTGTAAAATCTCAGGAACCCGGCGAACTTATCATCCGGCACCGCCATGTCCGTCCCGATCTTCTTCTGCTTGTTCCGGACGACCCTCTCGTTCACCGAA
>JAEZJR010000064.1 GCA_023415725.1 Acidobacteriota bacterium | reverse complement strand
ATTGTTCCGTGCCATTCCGTAGCGAAGCCGGGGCAGATCGACAACAGCTTTTATGTGGGCAACTGGGCTGTCTTCGTGAGCGGCGCGACATCGACATTTACCAAGGGCGGGGATCTATACAGGCGCTACAGCGGTGGAACGGCACTCCCACCGTTGCAGGTCAAAGCGGACGGCACCTACACATGGCGGGCGGATAGCGGCCGGGTCATTCAAGGCCGCTGGAGCCCGCGCGAAGGCGTACCCGGAATAACGATCCACAAGGGCCTCGACGGAAAGGATTGGACCGTATACGAGAGCACCGAGGGGTACGCCCCGACTGCAAAGACGATGGACGAGATCCGGTTCCACCATATCCCGACCAGCACCGGTTACTACATGGCCTACAGGATCGGCGCAAGCAAGAGCTGTGTGTTACAAGGTCGAACGTTTTAGCGAGCAGACGAGGACCAAAGCGAATGGGAGCGGTTGGAGAGGACATTTCTTACAAGAGGGCGAATTTGCAAGAGCTCAAAAGCCTCCTCGCCGTTTTCGGGCAAGCGTTCGGCGAACTGGATACTTACCAAGGCGCCGTTCCATCTAATGCCTACCTCGACACCCTATTAAAGGATGAGACTTTTATCCCGCTTGTTGCTTTGGCGGACGGTCGCGTGGCGGGCGGCTTGGCCGGTTACGTGCTGCGGAAATTTGAACGGGAAAGGTCGGAGATCTATATTTACGATCTCGCTGTATCGGAGGAATTCCGCCGCCGCGGAATTGCAACCGGATTGATCAATAAGTTGCGCGAGATCGCTCGCGAAATAGGCGCGTGGGTGATATACGTTCAGGCGGACCCGCCCGACGAACCGGCGGTCAAGCTGTACGAGAGCCTCGGCACACGCGAGGACGTGCTGCATTTCGATATAATCCCTTGAGGATAAATTCTCTCAACTTTAAATGAAGATCGTCGCATATATCGAGAACGGCCCGGACGACCACCGGGTAAAGGTGGAAACGGAGGGAGTCGAAAAGAGTCTTCAGATCCCCGCGAAAGAAGGGGGGCGGGGATCAGCGGTGAACGGGGGCGAACTGCTTTGCCTCGCTCTCGCAACATGCTACTGCAACGATCTGTACCGCGAGGCGGCGAAACGCGGGATAACAGTTGATCGTGTCGAGGTGAACGTACAAGCCGAATTCGGCGGCGAGGGCGAGCCCGCCCGAGGCATAACTTATTCGGCAGTGGTCGAAGCGGACGCAAGCGACAACGAGATCAGAGCTCTAATAGCCCATACTGATACAGTGGCAGAGATACATAACACACTGCGAAATTCGACGAACGTTAAGCTGCAGCTCCAATGACGATTCGGCCCTATACTCCCGAAGACCTCGACGCCGTAGTGGCGGTCTTCCGGTCTAACATCCCGAAGTACTTTACGCCTGAGGAAGAGCCGGGGCTTTACGAATTTCTTGACGGTTACGCGGAAGATTATTACGTTATCGAGGTCGACGGGGAAGTGGTCGCCTCCGGCGGTGTCGCCCGGAACGATCTGGAAAAGCCGACGGTCTCATTGTGCTGGGGGATGGTGCGCAAAGATCACCTGGGCACCGGGCTCGGGAAAATGCTGACCGAGTTTCGAATCAAATACGCACGAGAGAAATACGGTGAACTCCCGCTCACTATCGGCACCTCGCAACATACACAGGGCTTCTATGAGAAATACGGATTTCGGCTGACCGAATACCAAAAGGACGGCTACGGGCCCGGGATCGATACGTGCAAAATGAGATTTGAGTTTTAACTACGACTTGCACAGATTTCACGAATTCAACACATTCGTGGCATTCGTGAAATTCGTGGCAGAATCCAATTATGGGGTTGAGATACCAGACAGGTTTCGGAAACGAGTTTGCTACAGAAGCGGTCGAGGGCGCATTGCCTGTTGGGCAGAACTCACCGCAGAAGGCACCACTCGGTTTGTACGCTGAGCAGTTTTCGGGGACGGCCTTTACGGTACCGCGAGTGCATAACAAGCGGACGTGGACGTACCGCATTTGCCCGAGCGTGCTGCACAAGCCTTTCCGGCAGATCCCGAACGGGATGATCCGGTCGACCCCGTTCGACGAGGTGGTGACGACGCCGAACCAGCTGCGTTGGGACCCGCTTCCCTTCGCCGACACCGAAAAGGATTTCATCGACGGGCTCGTCACCATCGCGGGGAACGGCGACCTGTTCTCTCAGGCCGGCATCGGCATCCACATCTACCGCTCGAACAAGCCGATGACCGACCGGTTCTTCTACAACGCGGACGGCGAGATGCTCGTCGTCGCGGAGAGGAATCGCGTTAGGTTTTGGACGGAGCTCGGCGTCATCGAGATCGGCCCCGGCGAGGTTTGCTGCCTGCCACGTGGTTTGCGGTTCCGTGTGGAGCTGCCGGATGGCGATGCACGCGGTTATATCTGTGAGAATTACGGCGCTCAATTTCGCTTGCCTGATCTCGGGCCGATCGGTGCGAACGGGCTCGCGAATCCAAGGGATTTCGAGACGCCTGTCGCATGGTACGAGGATGTGGACGGCAAATTCGAGCAGGTCGCGAAATTCGGCGGGAACCTTTGGTCGTGCGAGATAGACCATTCACCGCTTGACGTCGTCGCCTGGCACGGCAACTACGCCCCGTACAAGTACGACCTGCGGCGGTTCAATACTATCGGATCCATTTCGTTCGACCATCCGGATCCGTCGATCTTCACCGTTCTTACCTCTCCATCGGGCGAGCCAGGCGTTGCTAATTGCGATTTCGTGATCTTCCCCGACCGCTGGCTCGTCGCCGAAGACACGTTCCGGCCGCCGTGGTATCACCGCAACACGATGAGCGAATACATGGGCCTCATTTACGGTCAGTACGACGCCAAGGAAGAAGGATTCGTCCCGGGCGGCGGCTCGCTCCACAACCAGATGTCGGCGCACGGCCCCGACCTCGGCGCCTTCGAAAAAGCATCGAACGCCGATCTCAAGCCGCAGAAACTCTCCGGCACACTGGCGTTCATGTTCGAATCCCGCTACATCATCAGGCCGACGAAGTTCGCCATGGAATCCTCGGAACTTCAGCACGAGTACTTTGAAGTTTGGCAGAAGTTGAAGAAGAACTTTCGAGCGACTTAATGCACGGGATCGATCGCTTACACCAAATCGCCATATTCGCAGAAAACATTGAAACTTCTGTAAGGTTTTATCGCGACAAACTCGGGGCGAACTTCATTGCTAAATTTGACCCGCCGGGGTTAGCATTTTTCGACCTTGGCGGAATCCGGCTGATGTTGGAGCGAAACGCACCAAAGGGAACGCTTTACTTTCGCGTCGATGATATCGACGTAGCTTACAATTCCCTGAAGACCAAAGGGGTTGAGTCCATCGATGAGCCGCATTTGATCCACCGGGACGAGGAGGGGCTATTCGGGACGGCCGGAGAAGAGTGGATGGCATTTTTCAATGATCCTTCGGGGAATTTACTCGCCATCGCGGAGCGCACCACGCAAGCCTCGTAACCCGCCGGAGCCTTATCCGGCTTAAGGGAATGTTCCTATTGACCTGCCGTTCAGCAGCCGTCATTCTTATTATTTCGGGCTTCTAGCTCAGACCAGATTTTTCGGGACGATCACTGACACCTCGAAAGGGACGGAACAGGAAATTCGTAAATGGTAAAAAAAGTCGGCGGCCCGTTGGCGTTAGCCTTCGCGATGGCCGCTTTGTTGCTTGTCATCAACGGGGTTGTTTCCTACCAATCGGTCCGCACACTGATCGCAAACAACGATCGGGTCAATCACACCCAGGAAGTCCTGGAGGGCTTGCAGGAGCTTCGAGCAAACCTTCTGCAGGTAGAGACGGACGCGCGCGGATATATAATGACCGGCGATGCGGTCTATTACGATGCGTATAGACAGCATCTCGAGGCCATTCCGCAGAGAATTGCTGACCTTAAAGAAAAGACCGTCGACAATCCGTCCCATCAAGAAAAGTTCCCGAAGCTGGAAGAAGCGATAAGATCGAGGCTCGACCTTTTGGACGAATACGTTCAACGCAAACAGATATTGGCGGCTACCGTGATTCCCACCGGCCAATCCGGTGAGGGAAAGCGGCGAATGGACGCGGTTCGTGCCGCGATTTCCGAGATCAGCGATGAGGAGCACGCTCTCCTTGATGTTCGGGTGAACGAATCGAAGCTGAGCGGCCAACGGACCCTCTTGACCTTCCTGATCGCAAACACGGTTCTGCTCGCCCTGCTGATCCTGGTGTTCTATCTCACGATCCGCGACATCCGCGAGAGGCGGCTGAACGAGCGGAGGCTGCAGACTGAACACGACCGCCTGGAAGAGCGCGTGCTTGAACGGACGCGCGAACTCAATGAGCTGAACGTTGAGCTCGAACGCAGCAATCGCGAGCTTCAGGATTTCGCTTTTGTCGCTTCTCACGATCTCCAGGAGCCCCTTAGAAAGATCCAGGCGTTCGGTGACCGGCTGCGAACGATTCAGGGCCCGAACTTCACCGACCAGGGCCGGGATTATCTCGACCGCATGCACAGCGCGGCCGGGCGAATGCACACGCTGATCAACGACCTGCTGACGTTCTCGCGCGTCACCACTAAGGCCCAACCGTTCGCACCGACCGACCTTAACAGGATCGCCGAGGACGTGGTCTCTGACCTGGAGGCCCGTATCGAAGACTCGGGTGGTGCCGTCGAAGTCGGTGAATTACCTACAATTGAAGCTGACGAGTTGCAGATGAGGCAGCTTCTGCAAAATTTGATCGCGAATGCCCTGAAATTCCGCAAGCAGGATCTCCCTCCCCGGGTCACCATCTCCGCCGAGAAACTTGCCTCGGGGCCATCCGACAATGGGGATTCGGCCATTGGAGATATCGTGAAGATCTACGTAAAGGACAACGGCATCGGCTTCGATGAGAAATACTTGGATCGGATTTTCACACCGTTCCAACGCCTGCACGGGCGAAATGAATACGAGGGGACGGGCATAGGACTGGCAGTATGCCGTAAAATAGTAGAGAGGCACGGTGGATCGCTAACCGCCGAAAGCAAATCGGGTGAAGGCTCCACGTTCATCGTGACCTTGCCTTCAACCCAATCCAAGGAGAAATGATGACCACAAAGAACGGACAGCCGATCGTGATCCTGATGGCGGACGACGACGCTGACGACCGGATGCTGACGAAGGACGCCCTCGAGGAAAGCCGTGTGCTGAACGAAATGCGTTTCGTCGAGGACGGTGAGGAGTTGATGGATTACCTGCACCGCAGGGGAAAATACGCCGATGCGGAATCGTCCCCCAAGCCCGGGCTCATCCTGCTCGACCTGAACATGCCGAAAAAG
>JAEZJR010000058.1 GCA_023415725.1 Acidobacteriota bacterium | reverse complement strand
TCGATCGATTCGTTCGAATTTACTGTAATATAAGCCATTATCTTCTCACCTCCTCTCGGCCGAAAATTCTGCCTTTGAGGGCAAACCATAATTAAACCACTCACGTTACTGAAGCGCAAGCCCTAGGCACCGTTTCTGGCATACAGATTGCGAGTATACTTCTGGATTAATATTTTTATTAGGTGCGTAAACTGTTGAAAATAATAGACAAGGAGGGAAGTGATGAAACTTAGATCAATTCAGCTATTGGCGATCCTCGCTTTGGGGATGCTTTTATGGGGCTGCGGGAACACGGAACAGCAGCAACCGCCGGTGGCTTCGAACCCGCAGCAGGACCAGGCATTGTTGCCTGAGGAAGAAACCCTCGCGGAAGATGATTACTGGGCGAAAGATAATTTCGACCTGCAGCGTGTGGGGCCGATCCTGCGGCGTTCACGGAATGTCGAGGAATTCGAGCGTTATCTGAACGAAGACGATGGGATCAACAATCTCGATCTGAACGGCGACGGATACGCGGATTATATAAGCGTTGACGAGTACGGCTACGACGAGGACCCGAACCAGCGGGGGCTCTCGCTGTATTCACGCTTCGGGCCTGACCTCGTTCAGGAGATCGCGCGGGTGATCTTCTACCGCGACCAGCCGAACTATCCCGGCTCGCGTGTGATGCTTTACGGCGACGAGCATATCTACGGTGACGATCAATATTACGAAACGAATTGGCTCGACCAGACGATCGGGATAGTGAGCACGCTTTTCGGCGATCGCGACCCATACCGCTCACCATATTATTACGACAACTATCCGGACTGGTACGAACCGTATTACATCGTCGAAACGCCGGTCTATCGGACGCGGATCCAGCAGTTATATCCGGAGCCACTGTTCGTATACACGACGCAACCGACGTTCATCGATCGGGTGAGGATCAGGTCGCCGTACGACGGCAAGTGGATGGACCGCGTTTACGCTCGGCTTGCGAAACCGACGCGCGAACAGGAACAGTTCCTGAAGTCGAATAAGGTCCCCCCGGCCCGCGGACGCCGCGATATGGCGGATGGACCCGGATTTTCGGAAGACGCCCCGGGTCAACGTAAGAAAAGAGAGGGCGAACAAAGTGCGAACCCCGGTCGCGGCAACCCGGAACGCGGAAATCCGGATCACGGAAATCCCGACCGCGGGAATCCGAACAAACCGGACAAAGCCGACAAGAACCCGGGCGGACCTCCGCCGAAGGTCGAAAAGGGCGCCCCGCCGAGCGATAACCCGGGACGCGGCAACCCCGCAAAGGGCAACCCGAACAAGCCCGACAAACCGCAGAACGCCGGCAATCCGAACAAAGGCGGGGGCAATCCCAATAAAGGGAGCGGCAACAACGGCAAAGGCGGCGGGAAAGGTAAGGGAAAACCGTAGGCAGTTAGCAGACGGCGAAAAGCAGTAAGCGGCCAAGATCCGCTTACTGCTTTTTTGTTGAATTTCGGTCAACGTCAGTTTGCAAAACTTTCGAGATGAAGCGTCAAGGCGGCATAGGAGGTTTTGCGGATCATGGTCATCTTATTTTCTATTACAGTTACGATCGGCGTTCTAATGGCGATCGCGTTCAAAATGACGAAGGATGTGAACGAACGCGGAGGGTGCCCTGCCTGCGGGACTCCTGTTCCGATTTATCGAAATCCTACTTCACTTCGGCAAGCATTCTGGGGCGGTTGGACGTGTGAGGAGTGCGGAACCGAGATGGACCGCCGCGGTAGGAAGCTGATCACTGACGGCAATGGTTGAGGTTTATGAGCAAATAGCCAATTGCTAACAGCTATTAGCTATTTGCAAAATTAGTCTAGCCGCGAAACGGTCATTTCCCGCGGATAACGCGGCGGGTTTGTTTAAGAGCGGTGGTAAACGCAGACCGGTCGGTCTGCGGACTGCAGTGAACCGCGCGGTCATCGATGAAGGCGGACGCCACCGGCTTGCCCTGGCCGACGTATACGTCGCCGAATGGGAACTTGTGGCGTTCGAGCCAGTCGATGATCTTGAGGCGCATGCGAGCGGGGTCGACGCTGCGGCCCGTTTCGGCAGCGAGGTCGGGAGAGCATCGGGAAGTGAAGATCACGATGTCAGCCACTTCGTTGAGCGACCAGGCAAATTCGAGAGCTCCAGGCAGCGGCGGTCCGATATGTTCGGGACCCTTCCATCCATCGTAACGTGCGAGCACGCCATCGAGGTCGACGCAGACTCGCGGGCGTCGGCGAGTAGAAGAGTCGGCCGCCGCTTTCTTCTTTGCGGTTCTTTTGGCGGCGGCGCCTTTTCTTTTTGGGAGCTTCGGCAGCGGTGCGGGCCGTGCGGCGAGGATCGCCTCGATCGCCTCTCCGCCCTCGAGCCATTCCGTCTCGACGAGCGGGTCGAAATTGCGTACCCGCGTGAAATGCTTCCGCGTGTGATGCCGTCCCGGTAGGCGCAGCGTGTAAGGCAGATCGTCCTCGTCCACCTCACGCTTCGGCGGGAAGATCTCGGGCTTTCGCGGGAGGTGTAGCTCTTCCCAATCCACACGGATCGAATCTGCGTAATCGAACACATCCGACAGCGGATATTCATCATCGAGAAGCACCCAAATGTGATACCCCCCGACACCGTTACTGTCGAAAAGCAGCGGGTCGAAGCCAGCTTCGCGGAGCCTGCCGGTCCATTCGAGTGCGGCGGCAAGATTGGCAGCGGCGACGTCGTCGCTATTGGCGATCGACTCATCGTGCAGGTCGATATCGATCGCGAACCACTTCGCCGTGCTGTGGTCGCTGATGGAATGGAGGCCGATCAGGTGCGAGACGGCACGGCCCGCGAAATGTCTGCGAAGCTTGTTTAGCGTGACCATGTCGGTCCCGGCCTTGCGGCGTTCCTTTATCGGCAGCATAACGACCCGCACCTCGCCGTCGCGGAGGGTGTATTGGCTCCACACATCACGCCTATTCGCGAGTCGCTCCATCGCCCACTCGGCCAGGCGGTCGGCATAATCCTGCCACTCGGACGCGATCCAAAGCATCCTGCGGTCGCCGGCGAATTTTTGTTCCAGATCGGTCACCGCCATATCACGCCACCTTTTCCCATCCGCCGACGAAATACCTCTTCGCCATCTCGGCGAAAAGCTGCCGTGCGGTCTTCTCGTTGCTCGCGATCTTCACGTCACGCTGCAGCGGCTCGACGCGGTTCGGGCTGAAGTCCGTGCCGTAAACGACGTAGCCCGGATACTCACCCGTGTCTTCCTTGTTCGTCTTCCAGAGCAGGAGTTTCCGCACCATCGACGAGCCGCGCATTGTCTTTTTGTAGACCTGACGCTCGAGCAATTCGCTCGGTTTGAGGTCGCCCGCGCGCGCCGGTTTGTCCACATCACGCACATTCACAAGATTCGTGACCTGGCGGATGTTCACGTCCTCGATGTTTGCATCCTTGTCGTCGCGGATGCGAACGAACTGCGGCGAGATCACGCTCACCATCGGCATCCGTGAAAGTGCGTTGTAACGTTCGCCGTCGAACTCAAGCACCATCCGCTTCACTGGATCGCCCTTCGAATTTTCCGGGATCATATCCAGGAACGACATCTCGATCACCGGGCCCGGTTCGATCATCTCGTACGCGACGTAGTCGTTGTTCACCGCGACGTATTCCGACGGGACGACGCGGCGTTTCAGTTCGTCGAAGAGTATCCTGCGATCGTCCTCTGTGAACCCTCCACCAACGCGTGCGATCTCATGGAACGTTCCGTCCTCGCGCATAACGGCGACGAGCAGGTCGTGCAGCATCCCCTTGCGGTTCTCTGTGCCTTCGGAATACCCGATGATCGCGGCGTCCAGGTTGTGCCGAAGCTTGATCTTGTAATAACCGAGCCGATCGTGCCGGACGACGAGCCCCTCCGCACCTTCCTCGATTACCCATTCAGCGAAGCGTTCCTCGATCGTCTCGGGCTTGTCCGCGACGACGTGCTCGGCCATGTTCGCGAGCTTGCCCTTGCCGAACAGCTTCTTCAGTTCCTTGAAAACGGCCGATGCCGTTTCGATCTCTTTGCCGTTCAATTCGACGATGTCGAATACTGCCATTCCGACGCGTTTCAGATCCGCTTCCGATTTCGGGTTTCGCAATATGCCGACGATCTCCTGCACGGCATTCCGCCCCTTGAGATCGCCAATCGCGTAGAGTTCCGTCGCCAACACCGCGGACTTAACCTTCGCCTTCTTCAGCAGCTTCTCAGCTTCTTGATAACAGGGTAGACCAAGGCGAACGGTGCCTCCCGGGTTCACGCTGAAGATCTGCTTGCCGTCGAAGATGACGTAGGTGAATTCGCCGTCGTACTTGCGGACGACATACAGCGACTTGGCCTTGGGGATGTTCTGAATATCGTGAGCCGCGAGCGGGCGCATCGCGCCGCTTAGGCGACGGCGATACTCGCGAGCACGGACCTGCCACTGCGGATCGGCAAGGTGCTGAGCCTTCGCGGTGCAGTATTCCCCACGCTTGCACGAGAGGTGCTTCTTATCGATGAGCGGCTTTTCAGCTTTCTTTTTCGGCATCGATGTTCAGGTCCTTCGGGCGTTTCAATTCCATGTTCGACAGGTGCAGGATCAGGCAATACGAGTCACCGTCGACCCGGCCCTCGAGGAACGCGTTGTAAGGCTTTCCGCCGCGGTTCATCACGACCGGCTGGTCACCCTTTTCGCCGCCGCGTATCAGCAGCAACGCATTCCGTTTGTCGAGGTCCTTCGCCATCTGGTAAAGGAAGTCGTATGTGAGGCCGTTGATGTGCACGAGCTGCTTCTTGTTCGTGAAGACGAACCGGTGCACCGCTTCGCTTTTCTTGATGTACTTACCGGTCCATTTAAGCGGCACATCGGTGTTTATGTTCTGCAGTTCTTTCTTCCGAGGGCGTCGGTCGCGGATAGTGCCATCAGGCTTCTTCACGACTTCGTATTCGTCGACGACGTGAACGATCCCGCGCGGCGAGACATAGACCCGCGATGTTTCGGCAAGGTACTTACCGAATCGCTCGATGTCGACCTCCGGATCTTCTTTCATCAACGCCTTCGCGACCGATTCCATCTTTTTGCGCTTCTTCATCAGCTTCGCGAGGTCGTGGTCGACATCGCTTTTCAGGAGCTTGCGCGTGATGACGGGTTTGTTGTCCTCGTCGCGGTAATACACCTCGCGTGCGGGCGAAAGTCCTTCCACCGCGACGACCGCGTCGCGGTTTTTGGCGTTGCTGATATTTATGGGCATAGCGTTACCTCTCTACATCAGGTCGAAATCTATCTCCTCGGCCGCGATCTCTTTCTCCTCGACGGCATCCAGCTGCGCGGCCTGGTTCAGCGAAACGAATTTCAACGCCGCTGTCCTGCCGACGATCATGAATGCATCGCTTCTGCTTCCGACGATGAACGCATTGTCGTGCTCGATGCCCCCGCGATAGCTGAACGGGAATTTATAAAGCTGCCCGTCGGCGAGATGGTCCTGCAGGATGTCGATCGGCCCATCGGCCGGCGCGAGAATATAGACGGACTTCACGATCTGATCGAGGTACTCGTCGATCTCGCCCTTCTTTAAAACGTTTGGAGCGTCGAACGAAGACGCGACTTTCTCTATTGGGTCCCCGTGCTCATTCACCGCTTTCAGAGTTGCGCGGTCGACCGAATTGCCTTTCTCATCCACCGTGACGAGCGCCGTGCCGCCCTTGTCCATTAGCGTGCGGCCATCGGCGTCGAGCACCTTGATCTCGGCGGGCTTGCCCTTTTCGTCGAAGGCCTCTATCTCTACAGAGCCGTAGAGCTTCTCGCGGTCGATCTTCACGAGCCGCACGTCGAATTCCTCCCCGTCCAGGGACAATGTAAGTGTTCTCGGCATAGGCACCGCCGAGAGTGCAACGGGTGTACCAGTGGCCCCGGGGAAAAAGCGCTTTATCCTTCACGCGGCGCTTTACGCGCGACTGTGGAAGTTGTTGTAAGGATTGACCTACCTGACTCCGTTACGACCTGGAGTGACCGGATCAGGCAATATCAGTCACGAGGCGGACCGCATTGACGATCCCGCATATTCTGCGAATTTGGTTCACCCTGAGAAAGCGACGGCCGAAACTGCGAATGCTTAACGCGATCCAGCGTTAAGCATTCCAATTCCGAACAGTTTTGCTAAGCGCGTATTGAATATGCGCGCATCGTCAGTTGTTGGTATCGGCTGTCTCGCCCTCCGGGCCTTTGATCACATACGCGGTCTTGGACCTTACGACCGCGCCGGGGCGGGTGACCTCGACCTTGATCTTGCGGCGGTCGCCGGCCTTGCCGGTGTCATCCGGGTAATAGCCGACTGCGTATTGGCGGCGGAGTTCTTCGGCGACGCCCTTGAAGGCCGCCTCGAGATTGCTGTTGATCTGGCCCGCCTCGAACATCCTGCCGCCGCTGCTCTCAGCGAGTGAGTTGAGGTAAAGCCTTCCTCGTTCATATTCCTCCGCGCTTGTTCCGCGCGCGAGTGTAGTGATCATCTGCTGCGAGACGCCCATCCCCTGAAGTGCAGCAACCTGCGGGCTCTGGCCCCCATCGAGCGTGTCGTAACGGATCGGGTAAACGAGAGCGTCCACCTCTTCGACTCCGGAGATCGTGCTCTCGACAGACGCTTGCCGCGATGTGGTGTCCACCCCATCGGTGAAGATCACGATCGCCTTGCGGCCCGGCACCTTCACGAAATCTAAATTCACCGCCGCGTCGACCGCTTCATAAAGGCTCGTGCCGCTGCCGAACTGCGAGCGGTAGATCGCCGTGTATAGAGCCTTCTTGTCGTTGGTCGGCTCGGTCATAACTCGGACCTGCCGGTCGAAGTTGACGACCATCACCTTGTCCTCGGGGCGCAGCTGCTCGACGAACGTCACGGCCGCGAAGCGAATGTCGTCGATGCTGTAACGCGTAGATGGGCTGATGTCGATCATCAGAATGACCGTGAAGGGCTGCTCAGACGATTGGAACCACGTCACGCGCTGCGGCACCCCGTTGTCGAATATCTTGAAGTCCTTCTTCTTCAAATTTGCGATGAACCGCCCCTGGCGGTCGAGTACGGAGACCGGCGTGGTGACCATCGTGGTGTCGACGAGGATCTCTTCGTCCTCGGGGCGTTTCTTGCCCGGAGGCGGTGGAGGAGGAGCGTCTGCCGAAGAAAGATCATCGGAGGGCGGCGTCGTGGAGCGGTCCGTCACCGCCGGCGGTTTCTTCGCAGTGGAGCGGCGCGTTTCGCCTTTGATCGACGGGGCGGTGCGAGTGCGTGTGGAGCGTGTCTGGCCGAAAACGGCCGGTGCGGCGACCACGAGGCACAATAAAAGACAGGCGAACTTGATCATGGCTAAACGTCCTCCTTGAAGATTGCAGATGAAAGCACAGCGCGGACACGCCGCTGTAGATATGCGGGGCGAAAGGGGAGATCTGCAGTGTCTCGGATCTTTTAACACCGCCAAGTTTTCCTGATAGTCGCTAGAGCCCTGCCCGGCCGGAATTTGCGCACTATGATGCGTGAATATAAGACGTAAGTGGCCCCGCCACGGTTTCGGAAATTACATAAGAAAGAGTGTTGCGTGTATAATATGTTGTACGCGTGATGCAACGGCTTATAGAAGGGCAATGTCTTACCAGGCGTGACATCTCGGTCCTGTTAGGCGGGAACGCTCGAGCTTTTCTCCCGCGCGTTAACGGCGGAGACGTCGTTGCGGGCTGCTTCGACCCCGATATGAACCCCCGCGTCCCATACGAGATCCTCGTCCACAACGCCCCCAATGCCATCCTCAACGCCCAACGATTCCTTGAGCAAAGTAGCAGAGCAGGCTCCCCTCCTTACGAAGGAGGGGTGGCATCCGACTCATCTTCCGCGTCAGATGACGGGGTGGTTCTCTCTTCCCACACTGCAATACCAGTGTTCCTCCGCCGTGCCCCAAACGTGTGGGAATACGTCGGCCGCTACCGTGCCGTACGCTACACCGAAGACCCCGATCAGGTTTCGGTCCGCATCTACGAGATCCGCCCCCGAATTTACGAGCGCCACGTCCGCGACTACGGCCAGATCCGCGGAATCCTTTTTCTCGAAGAGGAATAAAAAAGGTAACGGTCGTCCTAGACCGTATGCCCCCTCCGTTTCGCGGCTTTTCCGTGTTCTCTTTTTCCGTGCTTTCTGTGCATTCCGTGGTTCAGATCTTTTCTTCTTGTTCCTCTTGTTCTGTGGTTACGGTTTTTAACCACAGAACAAGAGGAACAAGAGGAAGCACACAGAAAAGAAGAAGTAACCACGGAATTCACGGAATACACGGAAAGCACGAAAAGAACATGAGTGTGCATCTGTGGACGAAATTCTTATTTTTGAAATCGCGGCATCCTGAAGTATCCTTGCGAAACAAACGAAACAATATGGAACGAAAAACGGCTGACGAATATCCGCAGGAGTTATTGGACCTTTTTCACGAATACCAGCACGGCGATATGGACCGGCGTTCGTTCATGCGCGAGCTTGGGCGGTTCGCGGTGGGCGGCGTGACGGCCGCGGCGATCTTCCACAGCCTGCAACCTAACTTCGCGTGGGCGCAGACCGTGCCGAAGGACGACAAGGACATCAAAGTAAGTTACGAGACCGTCGCTTCGCCTGAGGGCAACGGCACGATCAAGGGCTACCTCGCCCGCCCCGCGAAGGGTAAGAAGTTCCCGGCCGTGCTCGTCATCCACGAGAACCGCGGCCTCAACCCGTACATCGAAGACGTCGCTCGCCGCTTCGCCAAAGCCGGCTACATGGCATTCGCCCCGGACGGCCTTACATCTGTAGGCGGATACCCCGGCGACGAGCAGAAAGGCGTGGAGCTATTTCGTAAGGTCGACGGCAAAAAGATGACTGAGGACTTCGTCGCCGCGGCGAAGTGGCTCAAGGCGCGGCCGGACAGCAAAGGGAAGTTGGGCGCGGTCGGGTTCTGCTTCGGCGGCGGGATGGTGAACCAGCTTGCGGTGCGGCTTGGCTCCGATCTTAACGCCGGTGTCGCGTTCTACGGCCGCCAGGCAGGCGTGGCGGACGTGCCGAAGATCCAGGCCCCGCTGATGTTCCACTACGCCGGCAACGACCAGGGCGTGAACTCCGGCATCGCCGCCTACGAGGCCGCGCTCAAGGAGAACAAGAAGGAATTCGTCTCCTACATGTACGAAGGCAAGCAGCACGGCTTCCACAACGACACGACCCCGCGCTACGACGCTGAAGCTGCCAAGTTAGCCTGGGAACGCACGCTCGATCATTTCAAAAAGCATCTGAAATAGTGGAACGCCGGCTCCCAGCCGGCGAGTTTGATTAGAAGAAAGGCTTGCCACTATCGAGGCAAGCCTTTCGTTCATCTGCCGCTCGAGCTTACCAGCCCGCTCGGTCTATAGTGCAGCGTCTAACGCCTTGTAGCCGGCCTGGTAGCCCTCGAGATACGCGCTGCGATAAACGCCTCTGTAGACGGCTTTATCACCGTATTCACGCTTGTATCCTTGGGCACCGCCGTCCGACGGCTCGTAATCGTCACCGTCCTGAGCGTCGTCCAGTCCGTCCTCGTATCCTTCATTGAACCCGAGGGTCCGGGCGATCCGGTGCACGGTAGGCGAAAGGCCCAATAGAGCCGAGCTATCGGCTTCCTCGACCACAAGGATCGATGGTTCCGCGACATAAACGGGCCTGGCCTCGGCCACGCCCATCGCCATGCAGTCCTCATCGTCCACGTAGCTTGCGGGCGCGGTCTCGACGTATTCGACCTCAGCCGGTTCGACATACGCCGTGTCGGCCTCGAAGTAGCCTACATCCCTGTCCACCGCCGTGTAAGCGACCGGAGCTGCGACGGGCTGTCTCACCTCGACGTACGTTTCAGCGCTCCCGCCTAGGAAAGCGTAATCGTCAACGTCGTCGACGGGGACATACCTCACGTCTCTGGTCGTAACCGCCACCGGCTCTTCATAGACGGCCGTGCGTCTCAAACAGGCGTCCTCGATGTTGCCGGCCGCGATGTATGTCGCGCCGTCTCCATCGAGAAACGCCTGGTCGTCAAAGTCATTATTGAATTGGCTCACCGGGGCGTAGCTTATCGTCCTGGTGCTGTAGGTTTCCGGAAAAGTACGAATGGCCACCTGCCGCTCGTAAGGTCTCTCGACCTCACTCGCCGTGAGGTAGGCATCGTCGTCGTCGATGTAATTGGTGCTGCTGACCGTAGCGGCCGGCGGCGCGAGATACTCGTTATCGATTTCGGCATCGTTATCATTCACGACATCATCACGATCATAGTCATCCCCCTCGATCTCGTTTCGGGTGGCGACGTATTTCGTGTTGGTGAAGTGATCATCGTCATCCCGCAGAACGACCCGCCTCGTGCTCATGGTCCCGACCTGGTCGGGACAGCCTCTCAGAGCGACGACGCGCGCGCAAGGTGAGTCGACGTTGCGGACGTACCTCGTTCGCGGTGCTTCGTAATAAGCGACCTGTTCGCGATAAACAGGAGCCCGGCGAACCGCCACGTATCTGGTGCCGGAATCGTAAACCGGTTCCCGGCGCACCTTCACGTATTGGATATCGTCGTCGTAAACGTCCGCGATCTCGTCGACGGGCACAAGCTTGTCACGAGACCCCGATCGAACGGCGACGTACCTCGTGGCGCTTTCCCTGTAAACGGGACGGCGGACGGCCACGTACCGCGGAGCCTCGTAGCGATCGTCGTCTCTGACAGCGATGTAACGCGTGCGGCTCTGCTTGTAATAGGCGTCTCGGTTACGAACAGCCGTGTACCTTGAGCTGTCGCCCCGGACCGCCACGTACCTCGCGCCGCGCGTGTCGATGAGATTATCGCCGCAACGCCGATAGGTCCGCGGGGCCCTGTATGTGATCACGGTCGTCGCCATCGGCGCGGCCGATCTTGTGCTCATCTTTGTCGTGCGGTACCCGGCTCGGCCTGAGTGTTGTGGGCAGGCGAGGGCCGCGTCCGCAGCTAAGAGGAAGGCCAGAAAGAGGGGGAGGAAAAAACCGATTCTATTAATGATCCTGGTCGCGTGCTGCGACTTCGTCATAGAATCACCTCCTTGAAGTTTTCTGAAAATACGAAACGCGCAACCGCCGCCCGCATTGGCCGCGGTTCCACTGAACGCATTTCGAGATAGATTTAAAGCATAGCCACCTTTCGGCCGAGATTGCAAACTTTTTTCCGAGGGGGTAGACCTCATCGATAACTTCGCGCGGAATAGTCATAGGACATATGCGTCGAGTTACGATTTTCGTAGGGTAGGCTTAGGCTGCACATCGCCCGGGAAGCAAGATCGCATTTCAATCGCCAGGTTTCGCCGCACAGAACAAAACCTGGTTCTGGCCGAGGTAGCCGAGCACGTTAGACCAATAGACGTGAGCGGCGGCCGATGCAAAGCCGCAGTTCCTGAGTTCATCCAGCAGCTGCCAGCCAAAATGGTAAAAACATAAACAGCCGGCATCGTTAACCGGATCGCCGTGATATTCGGGTTCCATCAAATGCCTAACTTTTCCCTCAGGATCGCAGGTCGCCCGAATCAGGTTTTGCTCGTCATCCATTCGAAACGGCACCGTGAATATCAAGCGCCCGCCCGGCTTCAGCACCCTGTAACACTCCAGCAAACCTCGCGAATATTCGGGGATGTGTTCGAACACATCGAAGGACAGAACAAAATCGAACGACCCATCCGCGAAGCTCAGACGGGTGCTGCTTTCGTTCCGAAGCCCGGTGCGGGCCTCGACCTCACCGAACCCGACCCGATCGCCAAGGTATTCGCTGCCGATCAGGTTGGGATGTTTTGCCTTGAGATATTGGTAGAGCGGGGTGGTCTGTTCCGAAATATAAATATCCGATTGCGGCTGGCAGCCAAGCGTTTCTTCGAGAAACTGCACCGAGGCTCGCACGCGATTGTTGAGATTGCAGTACGGACAAATTACGCGTTCACGCCAGTTCGGAATTCTTTTACCTTCGACCGTGTCTGTCCCGCTGTACAGATAGTCGATCTGGAAATCAACCTCACGGCCGCAAGGGAAGCAGTAGCCGTGTGATGTGAAAGCGTCCGCACCGTTGATGAGCCCGAGCTGGTATCGTTCCTGCTCCCGGTAAAGCTCGGCGGAACTTCGATAATGGTCGTCAAAATCGTTGAAATTTGAAAACGCGTTGGTTTTGAGTATCAACTGATCAGCCGAAAAACGGGCGTCGGATGTTGCGGGCGCCGGTGCGGTGCCCAGCAAATTTCGAAGGCGACGGAAAAACGAGGGTTTCTCCGGATTGGTGCTGCTTTCCATGAAAATCCTTAGGTCAAAAAGATGTTGGCATTTGAGAAGAGCGCAGTCAGCCAGCGCTGGGCCTGGGCGGTCCGACTTTATCTCGCGCGCGTGCCGAATCTATAAAACTTCTACCACATTCCGCTTGGTGGTTGAAGTTACGTTTGAAGAATCGATCATTCATAGAAAAGAAGGAAGCCACGGAACAAGAACACAGAAAAAACGGCCGGGGCCGGGAAGTCACACCTCCCGGCCCCGAATCATTTTCCATTTTGCATTTTTAATTTTGCACTTTCGTCGCGCTCCACGCGTAGGTGCCGAATTCGTCCGTGCCTTCGCCTGAAAGCGTTCGGCCGTCGGGGGAGAAGTTCCCGCTGTTGATCCCCAGCGACCACATCGACATCGCGGGCCCGAGCCTAACGACCTTGGTTTCCTTAAAATGCACGTGCCGCCGCGCGGGGTCGATATAGCCCTCGAGTGTGATCACGGCCCCTTCCTTCTTAAGCGTGCCGTAGAATTTCACCCCGTCGACGCGTTTGATCTCGATGGTGCAGCTGTCACCCCCGTAACCCCACGAGCCGTGCCACTCCCCGACCAGGTCCTCCGCCCATACAGTGACATCCCCAGAGTTGGGCACCGGCGTCAGCACGTAAGAAACCTGCACCTCGCCCGGGTCGTGCCGCCCGATCGCCGAATCATCTGCAACACTGCCCAACAGATACCCCGGCAATGCCCCGATCAAAAATGCCCCGATAAAAGAAACCAACGCCGCAGCCTTTCGCATCTCCCTGGTACCTCCCAAAAAAGTGTGTTACCTATATTAACTCCTCAGATGCCCCAACGCGCCAAAAAGTTTCATCCCCGGACCCCCGGCACCCCTGCCGGGGGAATCCTTCCGCCCGCGAATCACGCGAATGAACCACGAATATTGTTAATTCCCCAAGCTCCATCGGAGCGAAATGTTTGTAGAAACCCGAACCGAAAATTCCCCCCAAGCTCAGTAGGAGCGACATCCCTCAAATTGCCCATCACCCAAATAGGGTATTGCCCTCCACCATCACTACGCCCTATCATGCATCCATGAAGTTCGCCCCGTCGGTCCGCGGTATTCTGATCTTCCTGCTGGCGTTCCTGATCGGGACCCAGGCCGCCGCGTGGTGGGCGCCGGTCCCCGAGGTGCCTGAGATAGGCGACGAACGAACGCTCACCGTCTTCCGTGACGAATCGGTAACGATCTCCACGGCTCCCCCGCCGCTGCTGCAGGAACACCCGTTCAACCCCGAACGCCCCACGCTCGAAGAATTCAAGAAGCTGGTCACATGCCGCGACAAAACCCTCGCGCTCGTTTGGGAAGAGATGAAACGAACCGAGGGTTTTTGGGATCCGATAAACCCGTCCTACGAATACACCGACTGCGGCGATATGTTCGAGGCTTACCGGCTCGACCTCAACGGCGATGGGGTTGACGAGATTCGCGTTCATGGCCGACGTGGCATCCGTTGCGGAGCGACCGGTAATTGTTGGGAATGGATATTCCGGCGTACAAGAGGGAAGAAGTACCAGTTAATAAACGAATACAGCTTCCACACCTTCAAACTGCTAAAAAACCGCACCGAAGGCTTCCGCAACATCTACGTCACGCTGAACGACTCCATATCGGCCTCGTATCACTATATCTACCGCTACTCCCGCGGCCGCTACACCGAAGCGATGTGCTGGTACACCGACTACCATACCGACGGCTCCGTCACCAACATCACCTGCGCCGAACGTTTCAAGCAATTTGAACAATGATCTCGCTCGGCAAAAGCGCCATCAGAAAATTGCACACCTCCCGTCGTCGCGCCGCATATAGCTCCATCGGAGCGGAAGGTTTGTAGAAACCCGAACCGGAAGTTCCCCCAAGCTCCATAGGAGCGACATATCACCAACCCCTGCGCTAGGCTCCCTGGAAAAACGCGTCGATTGAATCTTTCTTCCCGTCAATAACCACTTCATTTGGGCACCCGGAGACGGGTAGCACTTGGACTCCATCGGGTGCCGTTGGGGAGGCTTCTTCGTGGCCTCCCATTTTGCATTTCGTGCAACACTTTAATCTAACCTCAATGCCACCAGCCGGACTGATCAGTTAGCCAAATTGTAAAATATCAACCGATACGAGTTTAATGAGAACTAATGAATGTGATTAGAGTATGAGCGGATTTCGTTTTAAGCTACTCTTTCAAGTAGCGGACAATGTAGAAATTGGAGAAGGTTGTGGTCTGGCCGATTTATGCAACGACAGCAACACCGCAATTGTTCGGCTGCTTAGATCAAACCAGCGACACAAGTCGAGCGAGCAGCAGAACACTAGCAATGAGGTAGTTAGTCTCCACAACTATTCACTTCATGGTGAACCATATCCGACCAAACATGAGGCCGTTGCCGCCGGGGAAAGGGCCAAATTCGCTCTCCTCGCATGGGCAGTACGGAATAAGATCGGCATTGCGTTCCATGGCGGCATGTCATCCACCCAGACTGTCGAGCCGGTAGGTGAATCTTCTCTCTTCGTTTTCTTGCATCTTCTGCCTAGCCTTCGAACTTCAATTGACGAATTTGTTCATGACTTTGCTCCGTATTTTTACGTCGTGGATGTGCCGCGCAAACTAGTCCTGGCTTCGGAACTTTATGCATCGTCCTTCATGGACAATTCGCCGCTCAGTTGCTTGGTAACGCGTGTGACTGCAATTGAGGCTCTTATTGTTCGGAATGAGTCTTCTAGTGAATTAAAAACCATGCTTAGGGAGTTACGGCGAATAGTGAAATGCTCTGCCCTATCAGCCCAAGATAAAGAGCAATTGCTAAATGCGATTGGCCGGCAGAAAGAAGAGTCCATCAAACGGGCCGGGTCGCGCCTTACTTATGAAATCTTAGGCAATCGCCAATTCGGCCAAGTGAGTGCGGTTGACGTATTCAAGTCGCTATACGATATTCGAAGCAAAATTGTACATGATGGATCTCACGGTTTGTCATCGCGGGCATTCGAGGACCATTCCACGACATGCAACGAGTTTGTGAGTAGTTTAATTTCTGCGGCAATCGAGAGATTTTGTCACGGGGCGTTGGGTGCGGAAGTGAAAATCTGACGACTGCGATGTGCGGGGAGTAATCGCTACAGACGTTAAAAGGCGAACGCCCCGGAAGTTTCCCTCCGGGGCGTTCGCTTGATTTTCACCCTCACGAATGGATTCTCCTTAGGAGCCCTCGTGCCGATGAGGAGGGAATTGTAGCACCAGTGCGGGCGCATGACCTAACAATTTCCGTCGGATCGATACAGCCCCATTAGATCCCCTACAATTCGAGAACGTCGGCCGCCCGTCTGGCCGCTTGCTGTGCGGAGCGGGCTTCGTCGATATCCTCCGGTTCGACAATGATGAACCGCCCGGCTTCCAGAGCGTCGGCGATCGCGATGGTGATCATGTTGCGGATCGACGATTCGACGAACCGTTCGGTGGCGGTCGGGTGCCATTCCGCCATGTAGGTCACGAAGCCGTCGCCCTCGCGGTCGCCCGCCAGCCAGCGGAAGGGAACCTGCATCGATGCTCGCGGCGCTTCACGAAGCCAACCGAAAGCCGTCGCGAACGAAGCGGTTTCCCTGAACGACGCCGCGTCCGCCACCGCGTCCGGCCAAACGCGGAACGACATCATCACTTCCGCCTCGCGTGCTTCGTCCAGATGCGACTCAGCGGCCCCGGGCGCTTTTCGCGAGCCCGGCTCTTTTATTGCGATCCCCATCATGTTCTTTAGAAACTCGGCCTCTCGCCGTCGCGGTGCAGGTAACCGTGCAGTTGACGGTTATAGTTCTCAGCACTGGAGCCGCTCGTCCCCTCCAATGCGGTCCGCGCGGTAACAAATTCGGTGATCCGCCGGCGGGCGTCGTCGGTGAGGTCGGTGAACCGCAGCCCGAACCCCATCCCTTCGAAAGCATATGTGATCTCCCCGACGGCCGGGACTTCGGTGTCGTCTAGCATCGTGATCGTCAGGCGGACGGTTTCGCCGGTTCGCACCGCTGCGATGCATTCGACGAAGCAGCCGCCCTCGCTGAGGTCGGAGATGCGGGCCTCGCGGCGGCCGGAGGCGAATTCGAGTGAAACTTCGGTGAAGAAAGTGACGCGCTCGTGTTTTCTGGGCATATAGTTGTCTCGACCGCGGGGCGAGCGTGGTGGCCGGTCTCTCGCGGGAGTGGTCTTGTGAGTTGGGGAATATTCAGTAGATCAGTTAAGGCACTTCGGAACGCTCGGGACAAAATCGTAAGCACACTGCGGCGGGCGCAGTGTGGTCCTGAGCGACTCGACTTCCGCGGATAGCTCCTCGATCTCGCAGGGCGGGGGAGGATCGCCGACGGCGATCCGGTCGAGCAGCCGCATCATGCGGTCGCATACGTTGGCGTATTTGTACGTGATCTCGTCCTGCTGACGATCGTTGGTGAGGTCCATATCGGCAAAAAAATGCGGCCAGATATAAACATTGTATAACACTGTTTATATCTCGGGTATAGGGGAAATCCCTGATAAGGGTCGCCTAAGGCGAAATGTCGTATTCAGGGATTCTCTTTCCGACTTCCAGGCATTGAAAAAGCGGCCCGAATAGCGAGCGGGCCGCTTTTGTTTTCAGGAAGGCGACGGGGCCGTCATGAGGCGGATCTGTTCACCCTTTATCAGGATCCGACTCGCACCGGGTTTGGGGACCGTGCTACAGCGACGACCACCGTTCTTTTTTGGAGCTGATCAAATTCCGAAGCGGCCCTTACCCGCTCGGGTCGTGTCGATGTCGAGAGCGACTGAACCAGAAACACTCGAGATCGAGGCGGCCGGAGAGCGACTTTCGTCACCTTCGGGGCACCGGAGCATGCTTCGGAATAGAGTTACTGTAGCGCCCTAAAAATTTAATTATCGTCCGCGTGACTACCGAATCTTAAGCAGCATTTCACGTCATCATGACGAGAATGGAATTGCGCTTCGATTAGAAGTCTTTTATCAACATCGACAACAACTATCGGGCGCTCGGAAGGTGGAAGAGTAAAGCCGGCCTGGGAGGGAAGCAATATTATTTCTCCCGAAAGGGAAGTTTTGACGCCGCATTGAAGGCGCTCCTGATCTTTACCGCGCCCTGTTGCCGCTCACGGTCGCTATATGGAGCTGGTGTTGAGCCGACGCGGTTAATTGAGGCCGGTCGGCAGCACCGTGACGTAAGGTCGAAATCGCTCCGGACCCGCCGCCAGTGTGAGCCGCACCGCCTCCCGCCTAACGGCCGCGACCGCCGCGGCAGGGACGGGGTCCCCTGCGTGCATCCGGTCGAGAAGGTCCTCCACGCGGTGAAGCAACCGCACCAGTTCGACAAACAGCCCGTCGTCGTCGGGCGAATCCAACTTCGTGATCTCCATTGTGAGTTCTTCAGCCCCGGTTTAGGAGAGTTATGGACAGTGGGTTGGGGCACGGGAATTATGCCAGATTCCCGTTCCCAATGGAATCCCCCGCTTCGAATCCGCAAGCATCGGGCGAAATTGTATAGCCACTTCAACCTTAAGCTGATCGACGCGAAGGAGGGGCTGTGCGTGAAAGAAGGTGCGGGAACATAGGTCAGCGAAGCTCCGAGCCGGCTCACAGCTACTCATGCTCCGTTCTTCGTCTTTTTCCTATTTTCTTCTTTCGTGGTTAAAAACTCCGAATCACATAACGGACCCCACGGAAACCAAGGTGAAGGAACCACGAAACATGAAAGATCGGGGCAGCGTCACCACGAAGGCTCCTGATGGACCGATCTTGTCTGTGATCACGAAAATGCACGGAAAGATCCGCCTTGATCTGTGTTCATCTGTGGACGAAATAAAAAAGCCCGCGATCGCTCGCGGGCTTCGTTAATTACTGGCGATTCTTAATTACTCGGAGATCGCCATTTCCTTCGGCTCGGCCTTCTTCTCACGTTTGATGCCGCCGATCTGGACGAGCTTTTCGCCCTTGATCTGGTTCTTCTCGAGCACCATCTGCTGGTAGAGCTTACGCATCATCTGCATCTCTTCAGCTGCGGTCTTCGGCCCTTCCATTTCCGGCTTGTTCGGACGGGTCAGGTCGACCTGGTTGAGAACGAGGTTGTGCGACTGGTCGCCGAGTTCGACATGCTTGCCGCGAGCGAACACCTCGTGACGCCCGTGGTCCTTATACCACTGAGCCACCGTCGCGTTCTGGTGCATATGCTCGATGATGTTGCGCCAGCCAATTCCGGTGTTATACGCACAGAACGAGATCTCGCCCTCCTGCGTGCCGTAGGGAATGATGCACATCTCGGTGCGGCGGAAGTCGTAGTTGAAGAGGGCCTGGAACCACATCCCCGCGATGAACAGGAAGTTCCACGGGTCCTGACGACGCTTCTCTATGTCCTCGGCGGTGCGGTCCGGTCCGACCTTACCGTAATCCTTGCCCGACAGGCCGAACGACTTGTCGAACTTCTTCAGGATGCCGCCGAGCGTCAACGATTTCGGAGCACCATACGGGTTGTAGTTCTTAAGAAGGGCAAGGCCCATCATGATGTTCGAGAACCACTTGCCGCGGTTGGTGTCGGTGATGTGCTGCATGTCCGAAACCAGACCCTGAATGTTCAGGAACTGCGGCACCGGAGCCATCTCCTTCGTCTCTTTGTTCACCATCACCGCCGTGCCGACACCGCAGTTCGGGTGGCACCCGCACGAAACCTGGCCCCACTCGGCCTCCGGCCCGTGCACTACGTCCGCGAAATCCGCAAAGGCACCCATCAATGAAAGCGGGAACCAATCGCGCGTAGGCTCCGTGATCCCGACCTGGCCCTTCACGTCGTGAGCGAGGTGAGCAAGCGTGTAACGCTGCTGCAGACGACGCTGTTCGGTGATGTGTTCATCGCGGCCCGTGAACGAGACCGGCTGGAAAGCGATGAAGGAGATCTTCTTCGGATTTTCAAGAGCGAAGCGGATGATCGACCCTACCTGGTCGTTGTTGATCCCGTTAACAAGCGTCGTGACGAGGATGATATCGACGCCCGCTTCGTGGAGGTTGTTGATCGCACGCAGCTTCACATCGAACAAGTTGCCGATCTGGCGGTGCGAGTTGGCATCGTTGCCGATACCGTCGAACTGCAAGTAAACGAAACGCAAGCCCGCTTCGGCGGCCTCGCGGCAGAATTCTTTCGACTTGGCGAACTCGATGCCGTTGGTCGCCGCCTGAACGGAGTTGTAGCCAACCTTACGTGCGTAGCGAACCGCTTCGAGGAAGTGAGGCGAAAGCGTCGGCTCACCACCCGAGTACTGCACCGACATCTGACGACGCGGCTTGATCTGGATGGCGTTGTCGAGGATCTCCTTCACGTCCTCCATCGAGAGTTCGTGCACGAAACCGACCTGGTTCGCGTCCATGAAGCACGGATCGCACATCATGTTGCAGCGGTTCGTCAGATCGACCGTGAGCACCGCTCCGCGGCCATATTTCACTGACGAAGAACCATGGTTGTGAAGTTTCTCGTCGTTGTGAGCCTCTTGATCACGGCCGGGGAAGAGTGATTCGATATGCTTGAGGAACTCCGAGTCATACGCCATGAGGTCCTCGAAGTGCCCGTGCTCCGGGCAATCCTTGATCATCCACACCTGACCGTCACGCTCGATGATCTGCGCCTTGATCTCGCCGACCTTCTCGTTCAGCAGTGTTGAGACATCGCGCTTCCCGCCGATGATCTCTTCGCGGGCCTCGATAACGCAGTTCGGGCAAAGCGAATCAGTAACGCGAGGGAAGCCCAGCGTCGGCTTCGACTTCTGCCACGATTTGAGGATCGGCTTATCCGACCACTTCGGGATGAAAGAGGGGTTCGGTTTGAATTGGTTGACCGAACGGATCGCGTTGAAAGCTCCTGCGGCGATGTAAGTAAGGCCCTTCTCGATGTGCTTGATTGGTCTCGTCATAAAAATATCTCTCACAAACAGGCTTGATACAGCCGTTCAGCGTCCGAATGCCGGGTTATTGATGATTGCTTGGGGCAGACGCAGTAATGTCTTACACGTAGCAGCAAAATGCGTGCCTCTCCGGGCGGTTGGTGAGCTGGTTGTAACTGATGTAATAACAGGGCTTAGAAGAGGAATCTTAAATAAGGAGCGAATCGCTGTAGTGTGCCAAATTTGCACTGGGGACGTGGAGGCCATTGAGCGGGCCATTCTGACACATGTCGTCGAGGCGCCTTAAAGTGGGCTTCGGTCAGAATGACAAATTCAAGTAGAACATTTTACAAGGGTTAATATTTTGCTTAAACTGTCATCCATTCGGCCGAGGTGGCCGGAGGGTAACCAGGCGATATGGGGCTGATTATAGTTGCTCCCAAAGGGGCCTCCCAAGCGATCGGACCTGACAATGTATTTTAAGCGCGGCAGTCAGGCTGCGCATGAGGCTGGTGAACGTAACTGTTGAAAACAGGGAAGTTGCGGGAATATTATTTTTCGCTTTACAATCCTAAGCACTTGTGCTATCGTTTTCAAACCTCAAGGGTAGTAGGGTAGATCAATTCCCCGAAAAATCAGAAAATAGCAGTTCAGTTTCCTGATAGCGTCCCTGAAATGATGTTGTGCGTTTCTCCGGCGGACGGTTGGATTTTGAATGAAGATCAAGTTCGGCACTTCGGGGTGGAGAGCGATCATTGCTGAGGATTTCACGTTCGCGAACGTGGAGCGGGTCGCCAAAGCGGTTTGCAGCTATTTGAAAGATAACCCGCAGCTCGGGTCTACGCTGATAATCGGCAACGACACCAGGTTCATGGGGGAGAAGTTCGGTGCAGTCGCGGCCGAGATCGCCAGGCGGAAGGGATTCCGTGTTCTGCATTGCGATCATCCTGTCCCGACCCCAACGGTGTCCCACGCGATCCGAGCCCAAAAGGGCGCGGGGGCGTTGAACTTCACAGCGTCGCACAATCCGCCCGAGTATCAGGGGATAAAGTTTTCAACTGCGGACGGAGCTCCCGCACTGCCGGAAGTTACGAGTCAGATCGAGGCCGCTATCGAAAGCAGTGCCGAGCCGGACGATGCCGATGGGGGGGCGATCGAAGAATTCGATCCGAGGCCCGCGTACCTGGCCGATCTCGAATCGAAGCTGAATTTCGAAGCGATCGCGGCGAGCAGAGGCAAGTTCGGTTACGACTGCCTTTACGGAACGGGTCGCGGTTACCTTGACAAGATACTGCGCGATCACGGCTTGGAGGTCGAAACGCTGCACGATTGGCGTGACGTAACCTTCGGCGGGAGATCGCCGGAACCCGGGGAGGATCACCTCAACGAGTTGCGAGCAGCAGTGACCGGCAAGGGTTACATGCTGGGGATCGCGACGGACGGCGACGCCGACCGCTTCGGCATCATCGACGCGGACGGGACGTTCATAGAGCCGAATAAGCTGATCGCCCTTTTGACAGATTATTTGGTTGAGAGCCGCGGCTGGAAACAGGGCGTGGCCAGGTCAGTAGCAACTTCGCACCTCGTAGACCGGGTAGCAACGGACAGGGGAATCGAACTACACGAAACGCCGGTAGGATTCAAGTACATCGGCGAATTGATAAACAAAGACGAAATAATCCTTGGCGGGGAGGAATCCGCCGGACTTTCTATACGGGGACACTACCCGGAGAAAGACGGGATACTCGCGTGCCTGCTCGCTGCCGAAGCCGTGGCAGTGCGGGGTAAGAGCCTCGGGCAGCAACTCGAGGAGCTTTATTCGAGAGTGGGAAGGCTTGAATCGAAGCGGATCGGGGTGAGGTTGACGCCCGAGGTCGCTGCGAAATTGAAAGAGAAGCTCGCACAGGAACCGACCGAGATCGGCGGGCGGGCGATCGAACGGATCAACAGACTGGACGGCGTCAAGTTCCTTTTCGCCGACGGGAGTTGGATGCTGATGCGGCCCTCGGGTACCGAACCGGTGGTTCGCATCTATGCCGAGAGCGAAGACGCGGCGCAGTTGGAGGGTTTGCTTGAGACGGGTAAAGAATATCTCCTCGCGTAGGAACGAAGCAGTGAAGCGTTCGCGCGTGCGGCGGAGGGCGGCGAAGCCGGAAAGGCAGCCCCTCAAAATGCCGGAAGCCCTCTCATTCCAGATGCCCCGGATACCGCGATGGCTGCCGATAGCGGCGTCGGTCACGCTCGTAGTAATGATCACGGCGACGGTCAATTTCAGGGCCTACTCGTCGTTGAGCAAAGAAGAACAACAACATGAGGAGCTGAACCAAAAGGTCCAGCAAATGACCGAGGAGAATTTAGGGATACAAGAGGAGATCTATTACCTCAAGAATGATCCCGAAACTATCGAAAGGGAGGCGAAGAAATATGGATTGGTTCGCCCCGATAAAAAGATTTCCCGAGTCGGTGAAGTAGACAAAGCGGAGGCGTCTACCAGCCGGCAAACTCCAACCCGTTAACAATCCGCCTTTTGCCTATCAACTCCGCGTTGCCTACAGT